>DAHZZC010000324.1 GCA_027435495.1 Planctomycetales bacterium | reverse complement strand
CAGCATCGCCGAGGGACGCGACGGAGTCCAGCCGGCCGGGGTCGACTCCAGGAGCAGGAGCCGATCGCCATCCGGAAGGGTCAGCTCGTGGGACGTTGTGGGCGGATGGGGTCGCAGGTTGGGCCAGTATCGGCCGACGATCGTCTGCGCATGCCCGCCGCGGAGCCAGCCCGGGGGCTCGAAACGGGGAAGTTCGTCCGCGATCTCCACCACCAAGCCGATCTCCTGTTCGGTATCCCCGATCACGGTGAGGCCGCCGCGACCTCGGCCCTCGCCGCGAGCCGGCTCGACGAGCCGCGAGGCTTCCGCCGCCTTGATCGCGAGGGCCTCGGGACATCGGCCTCGGCGATCGCGATCGTCGACGTTCCCGGCCGGACCTGCGAACCCGCCTCGAAGCGCAGGTAGGGCTCGATCTGCGCCAGAGTTGCCGGGCCGATCCCGTGGACCCGGGCGCGGAGGTCGTCGGGCGAGCGGAAAGGACCGTCGGCCTGGGCCTCGACGATCCGACGGGCCAGGGTCGGGCCAATTCTCGGCAACCCGGCGAGGGCTTCCGCGGTCGCAGTACTGGGGTCGAGGCCCGGAGCGGATGCCTGCGCGGTGGGAACCGACCGGCGTTCTCGTCGGCGATCACTCCGTCCGGTGCCGGCCATCAGGCCAACCGCCAGAACCACCGCGATCGAGGCCAGCATCAATCGCGACCCATCGGGCCAGATCCAGGGAAGAACCGCGGAGCGATCCTCGGACGCAGAGGGCGCATCCTCAACGATCGCCGTCGTTCGCGGTCCGTCTTCCCGTCTCATCCGATCCGCCATCACAGGTGCAGGCTCGCGCCGAAATACGGCACATGCCGATCACAGGGATTTTAGCTTATCGGATAAATTTACCGGCCATCAAGGGCCCGCCGGCACTCAATCGTCTCGACCGTGCCGGCGGGCGATCCCAAACCCGATCGATCAACGCTGCTCGATCGGCTTGACCGAGCGGTGGGGTGGGCCCGTGTACCGGGCCCGAGGACGCATCAGGCGATTGTGATCAAGCTGCTCGATGATGTGCGCCGCCCACCCGGCCACGCGGGCCATCGCGAAGATCGGTGTGTAGATCTCAATCTCCAGGCCCATGTAGTGGTAGAGCCGGGCGCTCGGCCAGTCGACATTGGGCGGCAGATTTTTCTGGTTGGTGACCGCCTGCTCGATCGGCTCGGCGATTCGTTCCCATTTGTCTTCACCAACCTCCTTTGCCAGCGCGATGCAGTGCTGCTTGAGGATCCGGGCGCGAGGATCACCCGTCTTGTAGACGCGGTGGCCGAAGCCCATGATCCGCTCCTTCCGCGCCAGGGCATCCTGAATCCAGGCCTCGGCCTTGTCGGGCGAACCGACCTGCTCCAGGACCTTCCATGCCTCTTCATTGGCCCCGCCGTGGAGCGGGCCCTTGAGTGTCCCGATCGCGGCGACGATCCCCGAATAGATGTCGGAGAGCGTCGAGACCGTCACCCGGGCCGAGAAGGTCGAGGCGTTCAGCTCGTGCTCGGTGTAAAGGACCAGCGAGAGGTCGAAGGCATCGCGCATCGTCTTCGAGGGCGCCTTGCCGCTGACCATGTGAAGGAAATTGGCCGAGTGGTCCAGATCGTCGCGGGGAGCGACCAGCGGCAGGCCCTGACTGATCCGGCGGCGGTAGGCCACCGCGGTCGCCATCTGGGCCACCATTCGCTCGGCCTTGCGGACGTTGGCGGCATGGTCCGTCGGGGCGGCGTTGACATCCGGGTCGAAGTGCGCCAGGACACTCACCGATGTCCGCAGGACGTCCATCGGATGGATATGCGCCGGAATCTCCCTCAGCAGGGTGACCAGCGGCTCCGGCAGCACCCGGGCCTTCCTCAGCCGGGCATCGAACTCCCGGAGCTGCTCGCGACTGGGAAGGTCGCCGTGCAGGAGCAGGAACGCCGTTTCCTCGTAAGAGACATGATCCGCGAGGTCCTCGATCCGATAACCTCGGTATTCCAGTCCTCCAGCGCCATCAGTTCCCTCGATGTTGGCGATCGCCGTCTCGCTGGCGATGACGCCCTCCAGGCCGGGATGATAGTCATTCGACGACGCAACGCTCATGGAGGAGCTCCGCAATGGGTTCGCCGATCTGTCGGATCCGATCCCGGCCGCGAGGCGTGGTGGCCGGGATCAACAGGGGAGCGGCCGGCGTAGTCTCCGGCGGGGCCAGGAACGGCCCCGGCTCCCATTTCCGACTAGTTTAGTCGAATCGATGCCTCGCTTCCATGTCCCTGCCCGTTTTCCCCGCCCACCTCCCGACAATTCCCCGCAGCCACCGCTCAGAACCCCTCATTCCCCGGCGGCGGCTCCTTCTCGTCGCGAAACAGGTGGCCGATTTCGGCCAGGTCGCCCACCGGCATCGAGAGGACCTGATCGGCCAGAATGTCGATCGCCCGAAAGAACCGCCGAAGCGACTCGATGCGCTCGGCGATTCCACGCAGCTCCTCTTGCCCCTCCGCCATCCTTGATGTGGACTCCAGCACAAGCAAGCTCGGCTCCAACTCCCGTCGCTTGCGTTCGCGGAGAATCTTGCGGAAGAGGGTCCAGACCTCGGTCTCGGCCCGAAACAGCTCGCGACGCTCTCCCGGACGATGCACCTTGTGGACCACGCCCCACGCCAGCAGCTCACGAAGATTCATACTCACATTCCCGCGTGATACTCCGAGCGAACGGCGCAAGTCCTCGGCAGTCCAGTCACTTCCGGTGATATACAGGAGCGCGAACAGCTCTCCCATCGACGAATTGATCCCCCACGAGCGGGCCATCAGGCCCCAGTGGCCGACAAACTGGCGGATGAGCGATTCGGCATGGGGGAATGCAGACATTATGTCGCGACTGGCCGGGATTGCCGTCTTATCCATGGAAACTCCAAGCTCATCGTTTGGCCGATGTTGTGGTCATTTGTATCGATATCCGAGGGCTTCGCGACCGATGGCGGACACCGGGGAAGGACCGAGAATCTCCCGGAAGCGGAATCGCCTTCTTGATCCGACCATCCAGGAATGCTCGGCTGTCTCCGGGGATTTATGCGGATGGACATGGCTCATCGCACGCGAAAAAACGTTGGATAAGTTGAGTGAATTCGGAGAAATAGGTGCAAAGCGGCGACCGAATTCGGATAGAATACCAATGCATGCCCCGATTCGCCGTGTAGAATTCCGAAGTGGGCTTGTTACCCGTCTGGATGCTTCCTGTTGCGGGTGCCTGTGTCGTACCGAGGAGATGTTCCATGCCTGAGACAGTGGTACACTTCCAGATCCGCATGCCTCCCGTGCTCCATGAGCAGTTGGCAAGCTGGGCCAAAGAGGACAAGGCATCGCTGAATGCGCTGATTGTCGGAATCCTCGAAAAGGCCATTGAGCAACACGAGAAGTCGGGAACCAAGGAGTAATCCGTCCGTCGGGCGACGAGGGCCGGCCCAACAGGCCGCCGGCACGGCCGCCGATTTGGAACCCTCCCGCCGGCGGATTGGGACCCGATTTCGAGGACCCCTGCAGCATCTTCGAGAGGAATCGGCCGACTCGTCTTGAGTCGGCCCGATCCTCCGAGTATGCTCTAGGGGTCGAATCCCCGATAGCTCAATCGGTAGAGCGAGCGGCTGTTAACCGCTAGGTTCAAGGTTCGAGTCCTTGTCGGGGAGCCTGAGTTGCCAAGCGATGGGCCGTCCTGGAGTTTCCAGGGCGGCCCATTGGCGTTGGTGGGTTCACGTCTCCTCGGAGACCAGCACGATCATCGCGTGCGACTCGACCCGGTAAATCTGGCCGACCTCGATGCGCGGGCCGGAGTCGGGCTCGAAGATATCTTCGGGGGAAGACTGGGCGGTATCGACGGCGAGCCGCCAGGTTCGGCCGGTCGGGGCCGCGGGAATTCGGAAGTCGAGGGGCCTGCGCCACGCATTGAACGCGACGTAGAGATCGCGGTCGACCACCCCTGGGCGGTCGCTGCCTCGTCCGTCGAGGGCGAAGGCGATCGCGTGACTCTCGTGACCGAAGTCGGGCTGGGACGGCTCGACACCATGCCAGAGGATCTCGGGAGGGTGGCCCGTCCGATCGCCGTGGAAGAACGTCCGACGGCGAAGAACCGGGTGCGCCTTCCGGATCGCGATCATCATCCGGGTAAACCGGTGGAAACCCGCCTCGCGTTCGAGGAGTCTCCAGTCGACCCAGCTCACCGGGTTATCCTGGCACCAGGCATTGTTGTTGCCGCCCTGGGTCCGAAGAAATTCGTCGCCAGCCAGGATCATCGGGACGCCCTGGCTGAGCAGGAGTGTCGCCATCAGGTTGCGAACCTGCCGGGCGCGGAGGCGGTTGACGGTCGGGTCGTCGGTCGGGCCCTCAACGCCGCAGTTCCAGCTATTGTTGTCGTTGCCGCCGTCGCGATTCCCCTCGCCATTGGCCTCGTTGTGCTTCTCGTTGTAGGCGACGAGGTCGGCCAGGGTGAAACCGTCGTGGCAAGAAATGAAGTTGATCGAGTGGAGCGGGCCTCGACCCGAGTAGAGGTCGTCGCTCCCGCAAAGCCGGGTCGCCAGCGCCGAGGTCATCCCCGGGTCGCCGCGCCAGAAGCGGCGGACGTCGTCGCGAAACCGGCCGTTCCAGTCGGACCACCGGCTCTCGCCGGGGAACGTGCCGACCTGATACAGGCCCGCCGCGTCCCAGGGCTCGGCGATCAGCTTGGTGTCGCGGAGCAGTGAATCCTCGGAGATCCGGCGGATCACCGGCGGCTCGACCAGAACCTGCCCCCGGGCGTCGCGCCCGAGCACCGAGGCCAGATCGAAGCGGAAACCATCGACGCCCGCCTCGGCGACCCAGTTTCGCAGGCAATCGAGAAGGTAATTACGCACAATCGGGTGATCGCTACTGAACGTGTTGCCGCAGCCGCTATAGTTCAGGTAGTTCCCGTGGTCGTCCAGCATGTAATAGAGCGTGTTGTCGACACCCCGAAAGTTGTAGGTCGGCCCGTCGTCTCCCCCCTCGGCGGTGTGGTTGAAGACGACATCGAGATAGATTTCCAGCCCCTCGGCGTGGAACTGCTCGATGACCTCGCCGAGTTCGTGCAGGGGAGCAGCGCGCTCGGGATTGGAAGAATAGGCCGCCTTCGGGGCCCCGAAGGCGATCGGGCTGTAACCCCAGTAGTTACGCAGCCGCTCTCCGGTGAACGGGTTGACGAATCGGCAATCCTCCTCGTCGAACTCGTCGATCGGCAGAAGCTCGACCGCGGTGACGCCCAGTTCCTTCAGATAGTCGATCTTCTCGGCGAGTCCGCGGAAGGTGCCGGGATGTCGGGCATCGGCGTGGATGGTGAAACCGCGGACGTGAAGCTCGTAGATGATCGTATCTTCCAGGGGCGTCCGGGGTTTAACGCGTCGCTCGCCATCGATCAGCGAATCGACCATCAAGCTCCGGCGTGGAAGGCCGTCGCCGGTTCCCCACGGGCGACCGCACGAAAGGGCGCGGGTGTAGGGGTCATGGAGGATCACCGAAGGATCGTATCGGTGGCCGTTGCCTCGGGGACCATCCACCCGGAACCCGTAGCAAAACTCCTCCGGGAGCCCGTCCACGCGAATGTGCCAGTGATCGCCGGTCCGGTTGACGCTCGGGTCGAGCGGAATCTCGGCGTGGATCTCGGCGTTGCAGGGCTCGGAGAGAACCAGGGTGACGTCCGTTCCGTGTCGGCAGAGCAGAACAAAGTTGACTCCGAGAGGCGTGGTGACCGCTCCCGCGGGCAGGGGGCTGCCGCGGCTGACCAGCAGCAGGCGGTCGCGGTAACTGTATTCGGAAACCGTTGTCGACCCGATCCGATCCGTCGCCCTGGTCATCGGCTAATCGCTCCCCGTCGTGGAGGACCCGGGCCCGTCCCGTCGCGTGCCCGGAGAGAGGTGTCCCGGATTCTCCGCCGATCGGCCATTGGAAACAATCACAATCCCGCGATATCCTGGGTCAGGATGATACCACCCCCCGGCCTTGCCCGCCCTGGACCCGGACAACTCCAGCCACCAGGACCCCCGTCGATGAGAATCGAGCGACCTCTCGCACGGCGATGCGCCGTTATCGCGGCGGCCTGGGTCTTCCGGGCGACGGCGCTCGCGGCCGGTCCCGAGATCGATTTCAACCGGGAGATTCGCCCGATCCTCTCCGAATCGTGCTACCAGTGTCACGGTCCCGATGCCGGCAAGCGCAAGGCCGACCTCCGGCTCGACGCCCGCGAGGGCCTCTTTCGATCGGACGACGGGACGGCGATCGTCGCCCCCGGCAAGCTCGACACAAGCGAACTCTGGCTCCGGATCACCTCCGATGATCCCGATTCCGTCATGCCGCCGCCGAAGGCCGGAAAGCGTCTGACACCTGCCCAGGTCGAGAGCCTCCGCCGATGGATCGAGCAGGGGGCCCCGTGGAAAGGACACTGGTCGTTCCAGCCGGTCGCCCGGCCGAGGACGCCTGAAGCCACCGCCCTCGGTCGGATCGATCAATTCCTGAACGACCGGATCAGCAACGCCGGCCTGACCCCAGCTCCCGAGGCCGACCGCCCGACTCTCATCCGCCGCCTCTCGCTCGACCTGACCGGCCTGCCACCGACGCCGGAAGACGTCGAGGCCTTCGCCCGCGACTCCCGGCCCGACGCCTACGAGCGGCTGGTCGACCGCCTACTGGCCTCGCCCCATTACGGCGAGCGGATGGCCGTCTTCTGGCTCGACCTCGTCCGGTTTGCCGACACCCAGGGTTATCATAGCGATAATCACGTCGATATCTGGATGTTCCGCGACTACGTCATTCGCGCCTTCAATTCGAACCGGCCCTTCGACCAGTTCACGATCGAGCAGCTTGCCGGCGACCTGATCGACCGGCCGACGGAAGAGTCTCGCGTCGGCTCGGGCTACAACCGGCTCCTTCAGACAACCCAGGAAGGCGGAGCCCAGCCGAAGGAGTACATCGCCAAGTATGCCGCCGACCGGGTTCGGAACGTCTCGTCCGTCTGGATGGGCGTCACAATGGGGTGCGCCGAGTGCCACGACCACAAGTATGATCCGTTCACGACCCGGGAATTCTACGGCCTTGAGGCGTTCTTCGCCGACGTCAAGGAAACGATCGTCGGCGCCCAGCAGGAAACCCGCTTCCCGACGCCCGAGGAAGCGACGGCCCTGAAGACGCTCCAGGATCGCCTCGCCCCGCTCGCCGCGATCAAGAATCCAACACCCGACCAGAAGAAGGAACGAGCCGAGCTCGAACGCCAGATCCGGGAAACCGAAACGCGGATCCCGGCGACGCTGGTGACATCGGCGATGGAGCCCCGAACGGTCCGCCTGCTCCCACGCGGCAACTGGCTGGACGACTCGGGACCGATCATCACGCCGACGGTGCCGGCCTCACTGCCGCCGATGGAGGTCTCCGGCCGGCGCGCCAACCGGCTCGATCTGGCCCGTTGGCTGGTATCCGGCCGGAATCCCCTGGTCGCCCGGGTGATGGTCAACCGGCTCTGGAAGCTCGCCTTCGGCCAGGGGATCGTCACAACTCCCGACGATTTCGGCGCTCAGGGCGCCTGGCCGACCCACCCCGAACTGCTCGACTGGCTGGCCGCCGAGTTCGTCGACGGGAGATGGGACGTCAAGGCGACCGTGAAACGAATCGTGATGTCCGAGGCGTATCGACGGTCGTCCCGCCCACGCGAGCTCGACCGCCGTCTCGACCCGGCCAATCGCTGGCTCTCTCGCCAGAACGCCTTCCGGCTCGACGCCGAGTTCGTCCGCGACAACGCCCTGGCCATCAGCGGACAGCTCGCCGCGACGATCGGCGGCCCGAGCGTCAAGCCCTACCAGCCGGCCGGCTACTGGTCGTTCCTCAACTTCCCGAGACGCGAGTATCACCCCGATCACGGGACGAACCAGTATCGCCGCGGTCTTTATACCTACTGGCAGCGAACGTTCCTCCACCCGAGCCTGCTGGCCTTCGACGCCTCGACCCGAGAGGAATGCGTCGTTCAGCGGCCGAGGTCCAACACGCCCTTGCAGGCCCTGGTCCTGCTGAACGACCCGACCTACGTTGAGGCAGCCCGAGTGCTGGCCGCCCGGCTGATCGCCGAGGCCGGCACCGACCCCGCCTCACGGCTCGATCGCGGCTTCCGCCTGGCACTCGCCCGGTCACCCTCCCCGGACGAATCGGCGATCCTGCTCGATCTGGTCGCCCGGCACGAACGCCAGTATCGCGAGGATCCCGCCGCGGCACGCGAGTTGATCCGCATCGGCGAGACACCCGTCCCGCCCAGCCTCGACGCCGCCGAGTTGGCCGCCTGGACGTCGGCCGCCCGCGTCATCCTGAACCTGCACGAGACGATCACCCGGCCCTGATCGGATCGACCCGTACCCCGCCAGGATCGAGAGGAACGCCGATGCTCGACAAGACCCAGGCCCGTATCCATCGCCGCGCCTTCCTCGGCCGATCCTCGACCGGCATCGGCACACTGGCGCTGGCCTCGCTGCTCGACCCAACGCTGCTAAATGGAGCCGAGGCCACGCCAGGGCGCGATCGGCCCGCCAACCCGCTCGGCCTGCCTCACTTCGCGCCGAAGGCGAAGCGGATCATCTACCTGTACATGGCCGGCGGACCCTCGCACCTCGAAACGCTCGACCACAAGCCCGAACTGGCCCGGATGCACGGCCAGCCCATGCCCGAGTCGTTCACGAAGGGAATGCCCATCGCGCAGTTGCAGGGGCAAAAACTCGTCTGCTTCGCGCCCCAGCACTCCTTCCAGCGTTACGGTGCCAGCGGACAGGAAATCAGCGCCATCTTCCCGCACGTCGCCGGGATCGCCGATGACATCTGCATCGTCCGATCGATGGTGACCGAGGCGATCAACCACGACCCGGCGCACACGTTCATGAACACCGGGACGACCATCTCGGGACGTCCGGCGATGGGCTCCTGGCTCACCTACGGACTCGGAAGCGAGAGCCGCGATCTTCCCGGCTTCGTCGTGCTGACCTCCACCGGCCGGTTCGGCCAGGCGCAACCCATCTCCACCCGACAGTGGCACAGCGGCTTCCTCCCGAGCCGATTCCAGGGCGTCCGGTTCTACTCCAAGGGCGACCCGGTGCTCTATCTCGGCAATCCAGGGGGAACGACCGACAGCCGACAGCGCGATGTCGTCGACGCCGTCCAGCGGCTCAACCGGATCGAGGAGGAGCGTTCGGCCGACCCAGAGATCGCTACGCGGATCTCGGCCTACGAGACGGCGTTCCGAATGCAGACCAGCGTTCCCGAGCTGATCGACGTCTCGGCCGAGCCGGGTCACGTCCGGGAGCTCTACGGGACCGACGGCGGCGACGGAACGTTCGCGGCCAACTGCCTGCTCGCCCGTCGCCTGGCTGAGCGAGGTGTCCGCTTCATCCAGCTCTACCACCGCGACTGGGACCACCACGGCGCCATCAAGGAGCACGTCGCCGGAACCGCCCGCGAGGTCGACCAGGCCGCCGCGGCCCTGGTCAAGGATCTCAAGCAGCGTGGGATGCTGGACGAAACCCTGGTGATCTGGGGCGGTGAGTTTGGCCGGACCCCGATGGCCCAGGGCAACGGCCGCGACCACCACATCAAGGGCTTCTCGATCTGGATGGCCGGCGGCGGCATCAAGGGCGGCATGACCCATGGCGCCACCGACGAATTCGGTTACTCGGCG
>DAHZZC010000323.1 GCA_027435495.1 Planctomycetales bacterium | reverse complement strand
ACGTTCTAGCCGATGACGATTTTGCCCAATTTGCGCTTCGGAGCATCCAGGTTGTACAGTAAGTCCCTTCGATTTCTCGGAGAAAATTGACCTTGACTGTTCACTGCCTGGATTTGGTAACGCCGGGGTGTGAACGGCTACTGGAGTCGGTACTAGCATCTCTTATAAGCAATCGAATGAGCCATGCAATCCCGATTGTACTGGTGTCCCTGCTGGCAATAGGTGTTCATCGGGGGACTGTAATGCGCAGGGCAAGACCTGGGGGAATTCCAATAAGGGTATTCAACTCATGACTTGTGTAAATAATAATTACTGACCATCGAGATGCGAGGGATGTAGAAATCGCGCTACTTCGCGTGGAGGGCGGCCGATGTCCCGGATGACCATGGTCGGAATCCTCGCTCTCCTGCTGGCCGCCCACGCCGGCTTTCTGCTGGTTGGCTCTTTCAGAAACTTCGTTGTCATCGACGAGGCCGCCCATATCCCGTCGGGGCTTTCCCACTGGGAGTTAGGGGATTTCGGACTCTACCGTGTCAATCCGCCGCTGGGGCGGATGCTCGCGACGTTGCCCCTCTCCCTGGCCAGCCCTTTCGTCGATTTCCGAGGATTGGACCGGGCGCCCGGCGCCCGGGACGAGTTCGCTCAGGCGTCGCTTTTTGCCGAGTTGAACACCGATCGCTACATCGAGCTTGTGTGTCTGGCACGGCTCGCGGGCGTCGCCTGGTCGTTGCTGGGCGCCTGGCTCATCTTCGCGTGGGGACGGGAGCTTTACGGTGCCGGAGGGGGCCTGCTGGGGGCGGCACTCTGGTGTGTCAACCCAACCGTCCTCGCGTTCGCCCCCGTGGTCATCCCCGACGTTCCGGCCGCGGTGGGCGGCCTCGCGGCGACCTACGCCTACTGGCGTTTCCTGCGAGGCGGTCGCTGGGACCAGGCTGTGATCGCTGGGCTCCTCCTGGGGATCGCCGAGCTCTTGAAGTTCACGCTCCTCATCTTCTACGGGATCTGGCCGCTCCTGTGGGCCATTCGGCGATTCGACCGGCACGCTCCCGCGACCTCCCGGCCGCGGTTGGCCCAGGGCCTCGCCATCGTCGGGATCAGCCTCTATGTCATCAATCTCGGCTATGGCTTCCGGGAGTCGGGCATCCGGCTGGGGGACTTCGAGTTCGTCAGCCGATCCTTCACGGGCGAGCGGCCCTCGGACGATCCCCTCGGCAAGGGCCAGGGCTCGGGGAATCGGTTCCGGGGGACGTGGCTCTCCGGAGTCCCGGTACCAGTCCCAGCCGACTTCCTCCGCGGCATCGACATCCAGCGAAAGGACTTCGAGAACGGTTTCCCGTCCTATCTCGCCGGCCGGTGGCAACATGGAGGCTGGTGGTATTACTATCTCTACGCGCTGGCGGTCAAGGAACCGATCGGGACGATCTCGCTGGTCCTCTGGGCGTTGGCCCTCTGCGTGGCCTGTCATCCGGCCAACGCGTCTCGATTCGATGAGGCGGCCTTGCTGATCCCGGCCGTCTCGATCCTGACCTTCGTCAGTTCGCAGACCGGATTCAGCCACCATATGCGATACGTCCTGCCCATCTTCCCTTTCATCGCTGTGGCGACGGGCAAATTGGCCGGGTATTTCGATCGGGATCGCCGGGCCCCGTCCTTCTTGATCGGCGCCCTGTTGATCTGGTCGGCGGGGAGCAGCCTGAATGTCGCACCCCACTGGATGTCCTATTTCAATGAGGTCGTCGCGGGCCCGAGCCGTGGGCACCATCACCTCCTGGATTCGAATATGGACTGGGGCCAGGATCTTCTCGATTTGAAGGAATGGCTGGATCGGCATCCCGAGGCCCAGCCGCTCGGCCTGGCTTATTTCCACGTCATCGACCCAGCCCTGTTCGGGATCGAATACCACCTACCGGCCCCAGGCCCGGATGAGGTCACACCCCGCGATTCGAAGGGGGCGTCGGCGTATGGCCCCCGACCCGGCTATTTCGCCGTCAGCGTCCAGCTCCTCCAGGGTGCCAGGTTCCGGGTCTCCGATGGTCGCGGAGGACGGCAATCGATCACTCGCCATGACTATTTCGCTTATTTCCGGCTCTTCCAGCCGATTGCCCGCGCCGGCTACTCGATCCTGATCTACCACGTCACGCCGTTGCAAGCCGATGCCGCCCGTCGGCAACTCGGCATGCCGCCACTGCCAGGCCGACAAGGCGCCGACTCCGCCGAGCACGGGCCCGGCGGATCGGGACGAGGAGATGGCCCGTTCGATCCTCGATCATCGGGAGGTAATCGCGATGAACGATAGGAGAGGATTCAGCTTGATCGAATTCCTCGTGGTCCTGGCCGTGATGGGCCTCCTCGTCGCCCTGATCCTGCCAGCCGTGATGGCCGCGAGGGAGGCGGCGAGGGGGGCCGCGTGTCGGAGCCGCCTGAAGCAGATCGGCCTGGCCCTCGCCAATTATGAGGCCACTTGCCAGGTTTATCCCTTCGGCGTGGGGGGCAGCGGGCCACCGGGGTATGTGCCGCGGTGGTCGGCCCAGGCGATGATGCTCGGTGAGTTGGACCAGTGGTCACTCTTCAATGCCCTGAACTTCTCGGCCGTGCCCTGGAGCCACGACCCCGCCCGCGGCGCGACAAACACGACAGCACTCGCGGCCTCCCTCGAGGTCTTCCTATGCCCAAGCGATTCCGACGACATCGATGAAGATCCTCGGTTAGGGCATAACAGCTACCGCGCGAATGCCGGGACCCTATCCATCAATCTCCTGTCTCGCTGGCCGGGCGGGTCGGGGGAGAACAACGGGGTCTTCTGGTATCAAAGCGCTATGCGATCGGGCCGGATCCGCGACGGCCTGAGCATGACCGCGGCTTTCAGCGAGCGATGCCTGGGCGACCCGGAGTTTCCCGATCCCAGGAGCGACTACTACCTCCTGCCGCGGGCCGCGGCCGATCCCTTCACCGAGTGCGCCTCGACCGATCCGGAGACAACCCCGCGAGCCGAGTCGAGTGTCGAATGGTCAGGCCAGCGATGGGCGGACGGGAACGTCTTCTACACTCGCTACCACCACATCTTGCCGCCGAATCGGAACAGTTGTCATTTCACCGACACGGGCGATGATTATCAAGGAAGGGCCATCGTAACCGCCAGCAGCCGCCACCCCATCGGCGTCCACTTGCTCAAGTGCGATGGATCCGTTGTGACGATCAAGGAACAAATAAACGATAGAGTCTGGCAAGCACTCGGGACCGTCGCGGGTGGAGAGCTAATCGACACTCGGGAAGATTGATTCGGCCCCAGGACTGTTAGGCGAGACCTTTTGCCCAAGCCGCCGTCGCCGAGGGGACGGACGCGGAACGCGAACCAGGCGTCGCCGGGGTTTTTCCTCTCGGCGTGGTGAAGCAACCGACGATCGGGCTCGTCATCACCAACCCGCCAGAAGTCGATGGCGCCGTCGGTCCAGATGCGGGCCGGGTCACGCCGGCCACGCCAGAGGACGACGCCGCCGATGAGCCGACGGACCCGGTCGAAGAGCACCTCGGCGCTCGCCTCGGACCGGACGGCCTGCTCGTCGCGGATCGGGAACGACGGGTCGAACTCGGACGTGGGACGCCTCCGGAGTCCGCGCCCCAGGTGCCTCGCTTGACAGGCGGGCGAAAGCGGGGTTGTAATAACCATTGAAGGGCCGGAGTTCCTGTCGCCGCGAAGGCCGGTCCCAATGTCCTCGCGACAGCGGCAAGCCTCTTCGTCCGCCCCCCTGGTCCCTGCACTGGCATGGCAACCGGCCCGATGTTCTTGCCTCGATCTGGCGCCCCCATCAGTTGATTTGATGCTTGACAATTCGGCCGAACCCACACAGAGAATGGATGAGGACGCCCCGGCCTGCGCGCGGACCGGTCTCGCCGCGGCGGGGTCCGGCCCGGACCGCACGGGCGGACTTCGGGGCTCCACGTCAATGGTCGCGACTGGACCGGATCGGGCCGACTTGAGGAGGGAAAAGTCCCATGTCCACCGGATCGGATCTGATCAGATTGATCGCCGGCCGCCACAATCTGGACGATTACCAGAGGAAGCACTGGACCGGCTCCTTCTCCGAGTATATCGACATCGTTCGCCGCGATCCAAAGGTGACCCGCACGGCCTACCAGCGGATCTACGACATGATCGTCAGCTACGGCACCGAGGAGGTTGTCGTCAACAAGGAGAAGGTCCTCCGCTACAAGTTCTTTGAAGACCCCGACAACGGTGGCGAGGATGCCATCTTCGGCCTCGAACGCACCCTCACCAGCCTGGTCAACATCCTCAAAAGCGCCGCCAACGGCTACGGCACCGAGCGCCGCGTCCTGCTGCTCCACGGGCCGGTCGGCAGTTCCAAGAGCACGCTCGCCCGGCTCCTGAAAAAGGGGCTCGAGCAATTCTCGCGCAAGGACGAAGGCTCGCTCTACACCTACAGTTGGCGCGAGGCCGGCCCCGATGGCGAGGAGTCCTACGCCGACTGCCCAATGCACGAGGAGCCGCTCCACCTGATCCAGAACGAGGACCGTCAGGCGGTCATCGCAGCGCTCAATGCCGACCGGGGACCGGACGACTTCCACGTCACGATCGACGGGGAACTCTGCCCATTCTGCCGCCAGATGTTCAACGAGCGGATGGAAGCCTACGGCGGCGACTGGTCACGCGTTGTCCAGGATGTTCGCGTCCGCCGGCTGATCCTCTCCGAGCAGGACCGGATCGGCGTCGGCACCTTCCAGCCCAAGGACGAGAAAAACCAGGACGCCACCGAACTCACCGGCGACATCAACTACCGCAAGATCGCCGAGTACGGCACCGAGAGCGACCCTCGAGCTTTCAATTTTGACGGCGAGTTCAACATCGCCAACCGCGGCATCATCGAGTTCATCGAGGTCCTCAAGCTCGACGTCGCCTTCCTCTACGACCTCCTGGGCGCCAGCCAGGAGCACAAGATCAAGCCCAAGAAGTTCGCCCAGACCGACATCGACGAGGTCATCATCGGGCACACCAACGAGCCCGAATACAAGAAGCTCCAGTCGAACGAGTTCATGGAGGCCCTCCGCGACCGGACCGTCAAGATCGATGTCCCCTATGTCACCCGGCTTAACGACGAGGTCAAGATCTACGAGAAGGATTACAACAGCCGGAAAGTGAAGGGGAAGCGGCTGGCGCCTCACACGCTGGAGGTCGCTGCGATGTGGGCTGTGCTGACCCGGCTCGAAGAGCCGAAGAACGCCGGGCTCACTCTGATGCAGAAGCTCAAGCTCTACAACGGCAAGACCCTCCCCGGCTTCACCGAGGACAACATCAAGGAACTTCGCGAGGAGGCCGAACGCGAGGGGATGCACGGCATCAGCCCCCGATACGTCCAGGACAAAATTTCCAACGCCCTGGTCGCCCACACCAACGAGCGATCCATCAACCCCTTCATGGTTCTCAACGAACTGGAGTCCGGGCTCAAGCACCACTCGCTGATCAACAGCGAGGAGACGCGCAAGCACTACCGGCACCTGCTCTCGATCGTGAAGGAGGAATACGAGGACATCGTGAAGAACGAGGTGCAACGCGCGATCGCCGCCGACGAGGACGCCCTGACCCGACTCTGCGGCAACTACATCGACAACGTCAAGGCGTACACCCAGCGCGAGAAGGTCAAGAACAAGTACACCGGCCAGCCCGAGGAGCCCGACGAGCGGCTGATGCGCTCGATCGAGGAGAAGATCGACATCCCCGAGAGCCGCAAGGACGACTTCCGCCGCGAGATCATGAACTACATCGGCGCCCTCTCGCTCGACGGCAAGAAGTTCGACTACCGGACCAACGAACGGCTCCAGAAGGCCCTCGAACTGAAACTCTTCCAGGACCAGAAGGACACCATCAAGCTCACCAGCCTTGTCTCCAGCGTCGTTGACAAGGACACCCAGGAGAAGATCGACATCGTCAAGGCCCGGCTGATCCGTAACTACGGCTACGACGAGGACTCGGCGACCGACATCCTGAACTACGTCGCCAGCATCTTCGCCCGTGGCGACGTGAAGCGCGGGAGCCATTGATCGATCGCGGAGCCGATTGCAACCCCGGCCGGTGCGAGCCCCTCGCGAAATCCGCGAGAAGACCGCGCCGGCCGAGTTGCCGGATGACTGAAGGGGGGCTGCCGCAATGCCTGTTGCCGCCACAAGCCCGTCTATCCTGTCTTACGAGCAGCGCCTCCGCGCGAACAGAGACTGGAGCATGGACGAGGGTGACCGCCATTTTCGACACGACAGCGACGTCTTCAAGGCGATGCGAAAGATCGCGAGACGGCTGGAGGAGTTGGGCATCCCGTACGCCGTGGCCGGCGGGATGTCGCTCGATGCGCACGGGTTCCGCCGGCTGACGATCGATCTCAACATCCTCGTGAGCCGGGAATCCCTTCGGACCATCCACGATCGACTCGACGGCCTGGGCTACATCCCGCCGTTCGCCGGGAGCAAGAACCTTCGCGACACCGAGTTCGGGGTCCGAATCGAGTTCCTGGTGGCCGGCGAGTTCCCGGAGGACGGCAAGCCGAAGCCGGTGGCGTTCCCGGACCCGGCCGAGGTGGGGATCGACCTGGGCGGGATCCGCTTCCTGAATTTGCCAACCCTGGTCGAATTAAAACTGGCGTCGGGGATGACGAATCCGGGCCGGCTCAAGGACCTGGGCGACGTCCAGGAAGTGATTCGTATTCTCGACCTCCCCGATCGGTTCGCCGACGAACTGAACCCGTACGTCCGCGAGAAATATCGGGAACTGTGGCGGGGCCTTCAGGAGCCGATCGAGGGCCCCGACCGCGACTGAATCGAGTCGCCTCGACAGGATTCCCGGGCCGATCCCGGCCCGAATGCCGCCCTTCTGGTGGAATCGGGCGTGCATTGGCCTTGGCCGGCCATGGGGGCCCGGAATACAATTTGCTGTAAGGGGGCTACCCGGGCCTCTGGCACCGAACACCGGGCCGACGCACTCCGATCCGATTCCCGACCCACCTCGACCCTTCGTTCCCGGGCAAACTCCCCATCGATCTTTTGTTTTTCGGCTCGGTGGACCGCAGCGTCCTGCGGGCGAGTCGCTGCGCCCTCAGGTCCTTGGCGACGATTATCGGGGCGACCGGGACGGAACGGAGCGGCCCCAGACCCCAGCGGAGAGGGCCAGACAGCCGTGGTGCGAAAAATCGACCGTGACGCCAACCGATTCAAGCAGATCGTCCGGGGCAAGATCAAATCCGACCTGCGTAAGTACATCACGCACGGCGAGATGATCGGCAAGTCCGGCGGCGAATTCGTCTCGATCCCCTTGCCCCAGATCGACATCCCCGAGTTCCGATATGGGACCAAGAACCGGGGCGGAGTCGGCCAGGGCCCTGGCGATGTCGGCACTCCCATCGGCCGCTCCGGCGACGGCGAGGCCGGCCCCGGCGCCGGCGAGGCCCCCGGACACCACATCCTCGAGGTCGAGCTCACCATGGACGAGCTCGCCCAGATCCTCGGCGAGGAACTGGCCCTCCCCCGAATCGAGCCCAAGGGCCGCGCCAACATCGTCGAGGAGAAGGACAAGTACACCGGCATCCGCCAGACCGGACCCGAGAGCCTCCGCCACTTCAAACGCACCTACAAGAAAGCCCTCAAGCGGCAGATCGCCTCGAACACCTACGACCCACGCGACCCCCTCGTCATCCCCATCCGCGAGGACAAGCTCTATCGCTCCTGGAACCCAATCGCTCTCCCGCAGTTCAACGCCGTCGTCTTCTACCTCATGGACGTCTCCGGCTCAATGACCGACGACCAGAAGGAGATCGTCCGGACCGAGGCCTTCTGGATCGATGCCTGGCTCAAAAGCCAGTACGACGGCCTCACCAAGCGATATATCATCCATGATGCCGTCGCCCGCGAGGTCGACGAGCACACCTTCTACCACACCCGAGAGAGTGGCGGTACGCGGATCAGTTCGGCGTATAACCTCGCCAACAAGATCATCGACGACCAGCACCCTCAAATCGACTGGAACATCTATATATTCCACTTTTCTGATGGCGACAACTGGGGCGAGGACAACCGCCACTGCATCGGCCTGCTCCGCGACCAGTTGCTCCCCAAGTGCAACCTCTTCTGCTACGGCCAGGTCGAGAGCCCCTACGGCTCGGGCGAGTTCTACCGGGAGCTGGAAGAAGCCTTTGAGGATGAGGACAAGCTGGCCCTCTCCGAGATCCGCAACAAGGAAGGCATCTACGATTCGATCAAGGAGTTCCTCGGCCGCGGGCGTTGACCACGGGACGGTTTCGGCGAAGCGAGGCCCGATGATGGCGACCCACACCCAATCGGCGATTCCGGCGCGGGCGGAGCCCAACTCCTCGACGGGGCTGGTCGCTTACCGGCTCACAGTCGCCGAGTTTCTCAAGATGATCGATGCGGGGATCTTCCGGGACGAAGAGGATATCGAACTCCTGGCCGGTCGGCTGATCAAGGAGATGACCAAAGACGATCCTCATGATTTCGCCGTGACGTCGCATGCCCAGAAATACCGCGGAATCCTCGGGCCATCATGGATTGTCCGCGAGGAAAAATCGGTGGTGCTGGGTCGATACTGGCGTCCCGAGCCCGATCTCACCGCACTCCGCGGGCCCCTCGATCGATATCGGACACGCGCCCCGAGGCCCGCGGATATCGGGCTCCTGGCCGAGGTTGCCGATTCGACCTATGCCAAGGATCGCGGGTTAAAGTGGACGAAGTATGCGGCGTGCAAGGGGGCGAGCTACTGGATCGTCAACATCCCCGAACGTCGGGTCGAGGCGTATTCGTCGCCGACGGGGCGGGGAAACGCGGCAAGGTATCAGGAGCGTCGGGATTATGGGACCGACGACGAGGTCCCCGTGATCGTCGAGGGGCGTGAACTGGGGCGAATCAAGTTGAGCGAGATCCTCTGAATCGCGACATTCCATCCATCGGATCGGGGCCGGTCATGAGCACGGCGACGACCATCATCGAGAAGGCGAAGAACATCGGCGACGGCCGGTGGGTCGAATTCGCCGACGTCGGGTGGAAGGGCTATTCCCTCCTCCTCCGGCTTCGCGGCCCGCGTTCGTTCCCGAAGATGGTTTACCTCGATGGAATGGTCTACCTCATGTCGCCGGGATATCCGCACGAGCGGCTCAAGAAGCGTCTGGGGTGGATTGTCGAGGAGACCGCGGTCGTCTTGCGTCGGCCGTTCATCGCAACGGGATCAACGACTTTCCGCCGCTCCTCCAGAAAAGGCGGAGTGGAAGGAGACCAATCTTACTACCTCGCCAACGCTGCGCGGGTTCTCGGCAAGGATCGGATCGATCTGAAGGTCGACCCGCCGCCCGACCTCGCCATCGAGGCCGTCGACACTCACACAGCGGATCGTTCGATCAAGGTCTATCGACGTCTCCGCGTCCCGGAACTCTGGATCGGCGACGAA
>DAHZZC010000322.1 GCA_027435495.1 Planctomycetales bacterium | reverse complement strand
GATGGCTTACGACGGACTGAGCGTGGAATTCTAGGCGAGGACGGCCGGCCCGGGGATGGCCCCGCGCCGTCGGCCTCCGATCGAATGGATCGATGGAGTTGCAGGACTGATGTCTCCCGAAGCGGAGTTAATCGGACGTCTCGAAAGGCACGGGCAGGGTCATCTCCTCCGCTGGTGGGGCGAGCTCGACGACGCGGGGCGCGCGCGGCTGGCGGCCGAGGTGGCGGCGATCGACCTCGACCAGCTCGACCGACTGGTCGCGGAGCTGGTGCAGGCCGATGGTACGCCCGCGCCGCCCGACGACCGCGTCCGCCCGATCGACGGGGTTCGCCTGCCCCAGACCGATGGCGAGCGGGTCGCGATCCGCCGGGCCGCGGGCGTCGGGGCCGACGCCATCGCCGCGGGCGAGGTCGGCGTGATCCTCGTCGCCGGCGGCTCGGGCACCCGGCTCGGGTTCGAGGGACCGAAGGGCACCTTCCCGATCGGCCCGGTCTCCTCGGCCACGCTCTTTCAGATCCACGCCGAGAAGATCATGGCTCTCTCGCGACGGCACCGGCGGACCATCCCGCTGTCCATCATGACCAGCCCCGAGAACCACCAGGCGACCGTCGACTTCCTCCAGGCGAACGGCCGGTTCGGGCTGGATCATGTCCGGTTGTTCGTGCAAGGGCAGATGCCGGCCGTCGATCGGGCGACCGGGAAGGTTCTGCTCGCCTCGAAGGACCGCGTCGCACTCTCCCCCGACGGTCACGGCGGGACACTGGTCGCACTCGCCGCGCCCGGGCCCGGCGGGACGCCGAGCTGCCTGGAAGAGATGCGGGAAATGGGGGTCCGTACCCTCTTCTATTTCCAGGTCGATAACCCGATGGTCCAGATCGCCGATCCGGCCTTCCTCGGCCTGCACCGCGAGGCTGCGGCCGAAATGTCGTTCAAGGTGATCGAGCGGACCTCGCCGGGCGAGAAGCTGGGAGTGGTCGTCCGGGTGGACGGCCGCCCGCAGGTGATCGAGTATTCCGACCTCCCCGAGCAACTGGCCGGCCGTCGCGAGCCCGAGGGCCGGCTGGAACTCTGGGCGGGCAGTATCGCCGTCCACATCCTGGAGCGCACGTTCATCGAGCGGCTGACCGGCGATCTCGACCACCGCCTCCCGTTCCATCGGGCGATCAAGAAGGTCCCCTACGTGGACGAATCCGGCAAGCTGGTCAAACCGGAGGAGCCGAACGCGGTCAAGTTCGAGCAGTTCATCTTCGACGCCCTGCCGATGGCCGAGCGCTGGTCGGTCGTCGAGACGGACCGAGCCGCCGAGTTCGAGCCGCTCAAGAACGCCGTCGGCCCCGACTCCCCGGCGACCGTCCACCAGCGAATGAGCGACCAGTTCGCAAGCTGGCTCGAACAGGCCGGTGCCCGGGTCCCCCGGCGCTCCGACGGATCCGTCCCGTTCGGGATCGAGATCAGCCCCCTGTACGCCCTCGACGCCGCCGAACTGAAGGCAAAAATCGAGCCGGGTCTCGTCGTGGACCGGGCCGTTTACTTCCGCTGATCGACCTCACGACCCACCACCCACCTGCATGCGTCCAGGCTATTGCCATCGCGACTCGCGGTGGCTTCGTTCGCTCGCTTTTGACGACGGACCAGGCCGGTCCGGGTGTCGGACGAGGCTGGACCTTCCCGAGTTGGCTTCGTTCGCGCGATTCTCGCTCCCAGATTCGGGGATTTCTTCTGCCATTTTGGCAGGGTTGGGTTCGTTCGTCTCCCGTGAACGTCGGATCGCGGCACTTTTCCGTCGCTGTGCCCGGGATCGACGGACCACCCCCTCCGCCGATCCCGGGCCGATTTTCTTTCGTCTTGACCCTCACCGCATTGTCAAAGACCTTTGCCTGCATTTCTCCATCGTATCTTATGGCACAAATTTCCGGAAATGCAAATGGATGCCAAAATTTCCGAGTCCTGACTCGATCTCAGGAAAGAGGATGGACTTTCCTAAAGACTTCCTCGCCGTTTACGGGATTGCTTCGGACGAGGAGGTTCCGTCGTTGGTGGTGGTTCCGTGTACTTCATGACGGCATGACCGCCTACGATGAGATATCGGACCTTACGTTCGTTGAAGAATCTCAACAGATCTTTGAAGTCGGAGTTCATTCAGGTCCCTGCCGCGGTCCCGCCAGTAGAGTTCGACAAGTTCCCAGGCGGCCCGGAAGATCGCCGCATCGCCCTGCTCCTGCCAGTAGTCGATATCGAAGGAACGATCCATCTGGTCGATCGTCCCGAGGCGCTCCCTGACGGGAACCAGTGAAGCGGACGATTCCCGGGGCTGGCTTCTTGTGATCCGTCCCTTCTTCATCGCTCGGTCTCCCGATCGCAGGAGGGTCCTGGTTTTCTCTCCAAGCGTGTTCGGGCAGGCTGTCAAGCGTCGCGAGGAAAGCCCGCCCGGATTCCCAACTCTCTTGCATAGACTCCGACGGTTCCTGCCGGAGATAGTCCCATGCGTCTCCATTATTGTTCTCTACTATCAAGGCTTCCAGACTGACGGCCCGAAGTCTGCCCCGCCACATGACTCCATATCTCAACCGAAAGGCCCACCTCGTTTCGGGTCGGGATCGGGTATACTATCGGCCCCAGATTCACGGAAGGCGAGGAACGCGATGCTGCATGCGATCATCATGGCCGGTGGGAGTGGAACGCGGTTCTGGCCGAGGAGTCGTCGGGATCGGCCGAAGCAGTTGCTCCGGCTCGCGGGTGAATCGACGATGCTCCAGCAGACCGTGGCGCGGGTCGGGCCGATGGTCCCTCCGGATCGGGTCTTTGTGATCACGGGGGCCGACCAGGCCGAGGCCACCCGGGCGCAGTTACCTCAAATCCCCGCCTCAAATGTCGTCGCCGAGCCCGCGCCCCGAGATACCGCGCCCTGCGTGGCGCTCGCCGCCGCGGTCGTCGCGGCGAGGGATCCCTCGGCGACAATGATCGTGATGCCGGCCGATCACGTGATCGAGCCAGCCGAGGCGTTTCGGACCTCGCTTCGCGCGGCCGTCTCGGTGGTCGATGCCGATCCGTCGTCGCTGGTGACGTTTGGAATCACGCCCCATCGGCCTGAGACCGGGTACGGCTACATCGAGCGCGGGCCGAAGCTGGACGAGCGTGAGGGGATTGCCGTCTATCGAGTGGTCCAGTTCCGAGAGAAGCCGGACCGGGCGACCGCCGAGTCGTTCCTCGCCGCCGGGACGTTCCTCTGGAACTCGGGCATCTTCGTCTGGCGGGCGCGGACCATCCTCGACCAGATCGCCGAGCATCGCCCTGCGCTGGCGGAAGGGCTCCGGCCGATCCTGGAAGCGATCGGGACGCCCGCCGAGCTGGAAACCCTCGCCCAGCACTTCCCCGGCCTGGAGCGCGTTCCGATCGACAAGGCCGTGATGGAGAAGGCGCCCAACGTCCGGGTTCTGGAAGTCCCCTACGACTGGAACGATGTCGGCGACTGGCGGGCGCTCGCGAGCCTGCTCAACCGAGACGAACAGGGGAACGCCGTGGAGGGGCACGTCATCTGCCGGGAGACTCGCGACTCGATCGTGATCTCCGACGACGGCGGGATCGTCGCCACGCTCGGCGTCGACGGGCTGGTCGTCGTCCACTCGGGCAAGGCCACGCTCGTTGCCCGCAAGGATCGGCTCGACGACCTCAAGGCGCTGGTCGAGTCGCTGGCGAAGGCAGGATACGGGACGCACCTCTGAGCGGGATCGGTGCGATTGTCGGGCGAGCGGGCGATGTCTCCGGCCCGCCCGACGATTACGCGACGACCTCACAAAGAGGGACCCAGTTGAGGGCGGGCGTCGACTCTCCCGCCGACCGGCCGATCGCATCGACGCTGAGCCGGCGGTTCGTTCGGACCAGTTCGACCAGAGGGACCGGGAGCGAGCCGTCGGCGAGCAGCTCGTCGTTCATCGCGATCGCCTCGGCGTGGTCGCCGGTGTAGTAGCAGGTCACGGCGTATTCCAGCCGGAGCAGGTACCCGTGGATTGCCCGGTCGAGGAAGAGCCGGTCATCCCCGGGCTCCGGGACGCCCAGCCCCCGGCCGAAGAACAGCCGGGCGGTGTGGAACTCCCGGTTCGACTGGTAGTGTCGGCCGATCCAGAAGAGGGGCTCGGCGCGGGTCGGGTCGTACTCGAAGGCGGCGAGGTACGCGGCCAGGACCTCTAGCCAGGGTCTCCCCATCCGCTGCAGGACCGAGGCGATCTGGAAGAGCGAGAACCAGACCTCCTCCCGCCAGTCGCCCATCTCGGCCCGGCGCCGGTAGTTCCGCAGGGCGAGTTCCAGGTCGCCCGCGTCGCGGTAACTCTGGGCCAGGTAGAAGACGTGTCGGGCGTTGTCGGGCTCCTCGATCAGGGCCCGCTCCAGCACCAGCGCATCGCGGCGGTAGGTCATCGGGTCGCGCGACCGGGCCCCCTCGCGTTTCTCCCGGATATGGAGGCTTTCCGCGGGGATGTTGCCGATCGCCGGTCGCGGCTCGCAATCGAGGTACTCGTGCAGGACCCCTCGGTAATGCCAGGGGAGCGACGATCGGACGAGGATCGGGCGGACGTAGCTCGTCTGGCCGATGAAGAGCGGGACGTTGTAGGCGCCCGCCTCCAGCCTGCGGCGATGGAAGTTCTCGCCGACGACCAGCTCGTCGTCGGCGTCCATCACGAGCAGGTAGTCGGTGGGATGCTCGCGGCGGGCGTGGTCAAGGGCCTCGTTGCGGTTGTGCGCGAAGTTGACCCAGGGCCGTTCGATCAGGCTCCCCGGTATCCCGGCGAGGGCCTCGCGGATGACATCCTGGGTCCCGTCGGACGAGCCGGTGTCGGCGATCATCCAGCGATCGATCACGCCGCGCATCGAGTCGAGGCAGCGCCGGATCACGTGGGCCTCGTTCTTGACGATCATGCAGAGGCCGATGGTCTGTCGGTGGGCGTTCATGGTGCGCAGCTCCGGCAGCCTTGGCGTCGTCACTTCTTCCGGATGATGGGGTCGTTTCGGCCCCCCGAGAGAGAAGCTACGACGTCGGGGCGTTGGCGGCACCTCGAATCGAGCGATCAAATTGGAATCCACGCGCTCTCATCTCAAAAAACCATTTGCGTCGCCTGGGTGGAAAGTTTGTTCTACGGTAGCGATATCCGCGTCTGACGAACGCGGCGATCCCAGAGGGACGTGCCACGGTACGCACGAAGGCGACCGGATCGGTGGGCCCGATCGCAGTCGAAGGCATCTCGCGTCGAAGCCGATCGGTGTGGAAGGTGTCTCCCGCTTCGGAATATCGGTCATCAGGGAAGAACACTCCAAGATCCAGGGGGGAACTCATGGCCATGAAAGACAGTAAGTGACGAAGCGTCAGTTACCTGGTCCATCGGGTGGAAGGGCTCGAGGAGAGGAAGCTGCTCAGCGCGACGCCCGAGCACCTCCAGCAGATCGCCCTGCTCCGGTCGTTCGGGATCCCGACGGGGAGCCCGGTCCCGCTCGGTCACGCGTACGAGGGCGGGCACAGCGCCGAGGCCGCGATCGTCCGGCGCGAGCATCGGGCGCATTCGCAGTCGGTGGGCGCGGCGTACAAGCATGGCGGCCACGCCGCCAACGACACCGGGACCCTGGTCTCGGTCACTCCCTCCGCGTTCGACCTCTCGTTCCGCGGGACCCACCCTGGCATGGCGAACGGCCGGGCGACGATCCACTTCCAGGTCTACAGCCAGCCGCAGGGCGGCAGGCTCCTGTTCTCCGAGACGCAGCGCGTGACGGTGAGCAACGGCTCCTTCTCCTCGCTGATCGGGGCGGCGACCCCGGGATCGATCCCCTGGAGCGTCTTCGCGACCAACCCGACGATCTACGTCGGGTACACGACCGGGGCGCGGCCGTTCGTCGAGGTCGGTGCCCGGACGCCCATCAACGTCAGCCAGGCGATGGGTCCGCAGGGTCCGATGGGTCCTCAAGGGGCCACTGGGCCCATCGGTCCACAGGGCGTGAGCGGGATGGTCGGCCCCCAGGGGATGATCGGAGCAACGGGCGCGACCGGAGCCATGGGCTTGCAGGGAGCGACCGGGGCCACGGGAGCGACTGGGGCCACGGGAGCCACCGGAGCCACCGGAGCCACGGGGGCCACGGGAGCCACCGGAGCGACGGGGGCCACGGGAGCGACCGGGGCCGCGGGCCTCACCGGTCCGACCGGACCCACAGGGCCCACCGGAGCCACCGGAGCCACTGGGGCCACCGGCCCCACGGGGGCCACCGGAGCCACGGG
>DAHZZC010000321.1 GCA_027435495.1 Planctomycetales bacterium | reverse complement strand
CGACGATTGTAATCGGCGTGCGACGTCGGGGCCAGCGTCCCGAAGATCAAGATCGACCGAAGGCCAGAGGCAGTGATTCGAGGTTGCGGGGCCGCAGGCATGCGCGGTAGCGGAGCCCGCCCGGGCGACTTCCCATCCGCGCCCGTTCTCTGACGTGGGCGCGACTAGATTCTTGATGGAACCGGGTTCGATCGTTATCGTCCGCGCGTTGATTTTTCACCGCGTCCGTCGGGGTTCCAGGGCACGACGGTGAGCACAGGAGTGAAAAACCAAGACATTCCTTATTCGACGGCGTAAGGAGTGTCTGTTCCGCATGCGTTCCTTGACTCCGATCGCAGGCACCAGAGGAAATGGCAATGAGCCAGCACAGCAGCGAGGTCCGCGAGAGTCGGGTTTCGTTCCGGGGTCTCCGTTGGCGAGCACCCCGTCGACGAGGGAGTTCCTTCCGAGTTCGGCCAGGTCTCGAGTCGCTCGAGGGTCGGGCGCTGCTCGCGACGGTTTCGGTGGATGCCGGCCAGGTGATCCGGACGGTCTCGCCGCAGCTCCTCGGCGTGAACGTGAACTGGTGGGATTCGAACCTCAACACCCCGCAGACGCAGCAGATGGTCCAGGCCGCGGGGCTGACGATGTTTCGCTTCCCGGGTGGGTCCAGCTCGGACACCTTTCACTTCAACGCCCCGCCGAGCTACAACGGTCAGGGGACGGACGCCAGCATTGCCAGCTTCATTTCGTCGGTCAACGGGGTTGGGCTGGCCACGATCGACTATGGCTCGGGGAGTCCGCAGGAGGCGGCGGCGTTCCTCGCCTATCTTGAGGCCCCCGTCGGCAACACCACGCCGATCGGCAATGGTCAGGAGTGGAACAATTCGACCAACTCCTGGCAGACTGTGAACTGGCAGAACGCCGGATACTGGGCGAGTTTGCGAGCCTCGGCCCCGCTCGCCGTTGACGACGGACTGAACTTCCTCCGGCTCGACCACCCCGCGCCGTTTAACGTGAATTTCTGGGAGGTCGGCAACGAGGTGTACGGAAGCTGGGAAGTCGACCACCATGCGATCCCGCACGACCCGGCCACCTACATTTCGTTCGCGAAGCAGTTCGCAGGGTATGCCGCTCAGATCGATCCGACGATCTCGATCGGCCTCGACGTCGGCAGTCCGGGAGACAACAACAACTGGACGGCCAATATCCTTCAGCAGTGTGCGGCGCAGGGTTTTGTTCCCGGGTTTCTGAGCGATCACAATTATGTCCAGGCGCCAGGGAGCGAGAGCGATTCCAACCTCCTCCTCGGGACGGTCTCCGACCCGTCCAGCAACCCGTCAGATCCCGGGAACCCGTATGACTGGGCCGTCCGCGCCGCCGATTACGAGAGCCTGATCAACCAGTATCTGGGCGCGGCCGGCAAGAACGTCCAGCTCCTGGCCACCGAGTTCAATTCGGTTTATTCGAACCCGGGAAAGCAGACAACCAGCCTGGTCAACGGCCTGTTCTTGGCTGACTCGCTCGGCGCGCTGCTCGCGACGCCGTACAACGGCGCCGATGTCTGGGACCTGCGCAATTCCTACTCCACGGGCGGCAACAATTCGTCGAGTCTCTATGGATGGCGACAGGGGGGAGACTACGGGATCCTCGGTAGTCCCGGCGGCTCCGCGCCGGCCACTGGACCGTATGTCCCGTACCCGACCTACTTCGCCGAGCAACTGGCCTCGAAGATCATCCAGGCTGGGGGCCAGGTTGTGCAGGCCAGTAGCAACGACCCGAACCTGGCAACATACGCCGTCCTCGAGCCCAACGGGCACCTCGATCTCCTGGTGATCAACAAGAGCGCCTCGGGCCCGATCACCGGCCAGTTCCAGCTTGCCAACTTCTCGCCGGCTTCGCAGGCGCAGGCCTGGCAATACGGTGAGGCGCAGGACACCGCCCAGAGCCAGACCACGGATGGACACTCCGCGCTGGCCAGCTTCACGGCGAATCTCGGGGTGAGCGGGTCGACGGTCTCGTATTCGTTCCCGGCATATTCGATGACCGTCCTCGACCTGGGCCGGGCGTCGACGGGTGGATCGGGGCCGACGATCACGCAAGCGGCGGCGGCCTCGCCGAGCCCCGTCGATGGGACGTCCACCGTGCTCTCGGTCTCGGCGAGCGACCTGTCAGGGGCCTCGGGGCTGGCCTATACCTGGGCGGTGATGGGCACTCCGCCCGCGCCTGTGACTTTCAACGCCAACGGGACCAATGCCGCGCAGAGCGTCACGGCGACCTTCGCCGCGGCGGGTTCGTACACCTTCCAGGTCACGGTCAGCGACCCGTCGGGCTACATCGCCACGAGCCAGGTGACGGTGATGGTCGACCAGACGCTTCACTCGATCCAGGTGAGTCCCGGCTCGATCGCGGTACAGACCGGCGGTCAGCAGTCGTTTGGGGCCACCGGCTACGACCAGTTCGGCCATCCGATGGCTACTCAGCCGGCCTTCGTCTGGTCGGTCGCGCAGGGTGGAGGAACGATCAATGCGTCGACCGGTGTCTACACGGCGCCTTCGTCGGCCAGCACGGCGATCGTGCAGGCCACCGGCGGCGGCCTCTCGGCGACGGCGAATGTGACGATCACGACGCCCCCGCCGGTGACCTCAGGCGTCTCGGTCGCCTACACGCTCTACTCGTCATGGAACTCCGGGTTCAACGCCGGAATCTCCATCACCAATACGGGGACGACCGCCATCAATGGCTGGACCCTGCAATTCCAGTTCGCGGCCCAGATCACCTCGATCTGGAATGCGGTGATCGTCAGTCATGCTGGGACGCTCTACACGCTCCAGGGCGCCAGTTATGACACCACGATCTACCCCGGCGAGACACTCTCGGTCGGCTTCCTGGGGACGCCGGGCGGCGCACCGGTCCCGCCAACGAACTTCGTCTTCAACGGTGCGCCGGTCGGGAGCGGCGGGATCATGGCCCTGGTCAACACCGGCGGGCACAAGAAGTCGCATCATCGGGGCTGACCGCCGGGCCTTCGAGGGACGACCAGGCTGGCGGTCTGGATCATCACCGGCTGGTCGTCCTGATTGAAGGTCGTGCTGCGAACCCGGACAATCCCACGGTCCGGGTTCGACTGCGAGAGGCGGATCTCGACGACCTCCGACTCGACCCGTAGGACGTCGCCCGGGTAGACCGGACGCGGCCACCGGATCGATTCGACGCCGAGGCCGATCAGTCCGCCGGCCACCTTCAGTTCGCCGTCGACGAGGAGGCGCATCGTGATCGCGGCGGTCTGCCATCCGCTGGCGACCAGCCGGCCAAACAGGCTTTCAGATGCTGCCTCCTCGTCAAGGTGGAACGGTTGCGGGTCGAATTCAGCGGCAAACGACTTGATCCTTTCGACGCCGACCTCCATTGTTCCTGATCGGAATACTTGCCCGACGGTGAGGTCTTCGAGATACATGGGCGGCATCGGGGTTTCCTCGGGCGGGCCTTGGGGCGACGGGTCGTCGACCAGGGACAGCGGTGGCTGCGTCCACCGAGTTTTCTTGAGGAAGGATACCGTCGTCGATCCGCGAAGGAAACCGGTCAAGGCCACGCCCGATTGGCGAACACGTGCCTTTCAATCGATCTTCAGGGCCTTCCGGAGGACCTCCTTTCAGCCATGTGCTCGCGGTTCTTTGTGTATGATTTACATTGATTTATTGTTATGAAATTATTAGAAATTCACCTGGTCCAGGCGCTGAGGGTTGTTCCGGGGTGGAGCGAGGCCACCTTCGAGGCCAGGACCAGGAACGTGGTCTGATCGGCGTCCTCGGTCGAGGCTCGATCGGCCACAGACGCCCTGGACCCTCCGACCGTGTCGCGGACGATGGCGGCGAAGGCGGCCTCGCTCCGTTCGTTGACGAACCGGTCGAGGAGATCGATGTCCGACTTTTCACCCAGCACGGTAGGATCCATGATTCGCTCCACGCGAGGGAGCCGCGATCCTGGGCTGTCCGGATGGCCCTGAATGACCAATGCGGCCCTCTGCGCACTTTTGGGGGAAGAGGGACCGGTCATCTGGGGTGGCCGGGCTCATCGGCGGCTCTGCCGGCCTCTCGCGTATCGATAGGCCGATCGGACCTGGTCGTCGTCCCAGTCGACGATTTTCGGGGGATAGCCCTGCTTCTTGCCAAACGCGATGACCAGGCCTTTTGCGTCGGGGTCTTGCTTGGCTGCCCAGCCGAGGAGCTGCCGGCCGTCGGCCGGGGCGGCTCGATCGTC
>DAHZZC010000320.1 GCA_027435495.1 Planctomycetales bacterium | reverse complement strand
TCGCCGCCATTGTCGAGGCGTTCGATCTCCGCGTCGACCGGGTAGTCCTCGCCGCAATCCAGCACGAGACCCAGGATCGCATCGACGAACCGAGCGATCTCTCGGCTCCGAGCATGACGAGTGAAGGAGACGGTCGTGTACAGGCCCGGTTGCCACTTCCGGAGAGCTAGGCCGGGGAGCATCGCGATACCCAGTCGCCCGAGCCTTTCGATGGGATCCTCGGTAAAGGGATACGCGAAGTTGACCTTGTCATGAACGACCTGAACCCAGGCTGATTCTCGCCCCGGCACGCAGAAATTGGCGCAATAGTCGAGTTCCGGTTGCTCGGAGTGGGCGTCCAGGATTTCGGCTACGATTGGTGAAATGGCTGCGATCTGATCGGCACTCAAGGAGGCCTCCTGTGATGTATTGAACGTTCCGGATTTGCCGCCCATTGCCGGGAGGGTCCGCCGGATCGCCTCGTCAGGCACCCTCGTGTCTTTCGGCAACGGCCTCCTCGTAATTGCGGCGGAACTGCCAGACGGCTTCCAGCAATTCGTCGTCGTCGGCATCCCACAGGCCGCGCCCGTGGAGGTCGGAACACAACTCGCCGACCGCGGCCATGAGCTGGCCGGTCCGCATCTCGGGGATGACCTCGGAGAGTTCCTGGAGGGCGGCGAAGACGTCCGCCCGGGTCTCGCTGGTTCTCACAGCCGATCCCTCACACAAGGCGAGCCTGCCCGACTCCGGCGGTAGGTGCCGATCACCACGATCGGTACCGTCTGTCCGGGCGACAACTTGGCGATTCGGGCCGCACGGGTCACTCCGTCGGAGATCTCCAGGAGCCCATCCGGGTCCTCATAGACGAGGATCGGAGGCATGCCGCTGCTGGATGATCCGTGCTTCCGGATCTGCTGGTGCAGCTTCCACGGGTCGGCACCGCTGGCCCGACTCGGTGGCAGCCGCAATTCCCCCGGATCGACCTCTCGAATCGGCTGGCTCATCCACCCAGGGTACATCGCCCGAAATAGTGCGGCAACCGGCCCTTCACCGATGCACCGAATCAAGAATCTCCGGAGGCCTCTCATCGGTGGGCGAGGCCCGCCCGACGAGACCGCCTCGATTGGCGGATTGGCCCGGTCCCTCGCCCCGCGTCTCGGCTCTGGACGCGCCCCGGCGGCCCGGCGAGAATAATCCCAACATCGCCCCGATCGCACCGAAAAAGGAGCCGACCACGATGCCGCAACGTTCCGCGCCCCAACGCGCACCGCTCGTCCGAATCCTCGGAATCCTGGCGATCGCCGGGGGGCTCGTGGCGATCACGCCTTCGCCCGCCTCGGCCCAGGTCAGCGCCGAGGAATCCGCCCGGAAACTCAGGCCGGCCGAGGGACTCGAAGCCACCCTCTTCGCCGCCGAGCCGATGCTCAGCAACGCCACCACCATCGACGTCGACTCGCGCGGGCGCGTCTGGGTGACCGAGGGCCTCAACTACCGCCTCACCCGCGGCGGCAACCGACGCTTCCATCGGATCGAGGAGGCCGATCGGATCAAGATCCTCGAAGATACCAACGGCGACGGCAAGGCCGACAAGGTCACCGTCTTCGCCGACCGGATCTTTCCCGTCCCGATGGGGATCGCCGTTGAGGAGCGCTGGACGAAAGAGGGCAAGTACGCCGGATGTCGTGTCTTCGTCGGCAACAGCCCCGATCTCCTTGTCCTTGAAGACACCGACGGCGACGACAAGGCCGATAAGCGATATCCTTTGCTCACCGGTTTCGGCGGGGTCGACTCCGATCACGGCGTCCACGGGATGGCGCTCGGCTTCGACGGCAAGCTCTACTTCACCCACGGCGATGGATGTTGCTCGGTCCAGCACGACCACTCCGAGCGGCCGCAGAACTTCGACGTCGTGGATAAATCCGGCCGGCACGTCTGGAGCGATCAGCTCGCCAACACCCTCCGCGTGAATCGCGACGGGACGCAGTTCGAAATCATCTGCGACCGGCAGCGGAACAATTATGAGACCAGTTTAAACTCGTTTGGAAATATCTTCACAAGCGACAACGACGACGACGGCAACCGCGGCTGTCGGGTGATCTGGGCGATGGACGGCGGCCATTACGGCTATCGGACGCCCGGCTCGCCCCGGCACTGGGGCGAGGAGGTTCCCGGCAACGTCCCCAAGATCGTCGGGACCGGCAACGGGAGCCCGTGCGGGATCATGGTCTACGAGGGCGACCTGCTCCCGAAGGAATATCAAGGCGCCGTGCTGGAGGTCGACGCCGGGACCCGGCAGGTCAACTTCTTCCCGATCGAGCGCCACGGCGCTGCGTTTCGGACCGATTACAAGGTCTTCCTCGGCAGCGATGACCCCTGGTTCCGGCCGGTCGACGCGTGTACGGCTCCCGATGGGTCCGTCTTCGTCGCCGACTGGTACGATGCGGGCGTCGGCGGCCACTCCTTCCGCGACCAGACCAGCGGCCGGATCTATCGGGTCGCGCCGAAGGGGCACAAGCTCGCCAGACCGAAGGCCGATTTCACCACCGTGCCCGGCCTGATCGAGGCGCTGCAGTCGCCGAACATCGCCACCGCCGACGCGGCGCGTCGGGGGTTGATCGAGCGCGGTCGGGTCCAGGCGGACCGCGGCGAATTCAAAACGGTCAAGGGGGAACGGCATCTGATGGAAGCGCTGTCCGATGCCGCCGGACCGGATCAGAAGCCCACTGAGCGGGCCCGCGCCATCTGGACCCTCTTCGAGATCGGCGGTATCCCCAGCGTCCTGGAATTCGTGCGAGACAGGGATCCCCGTGTCCGCGAAATGGTCGTCCGCATCCTCGGACGCGACTGCGCCGAGAATGGGCACGTCGCCTATGCGAACCCGAAGGATCGCCCCGAGCCGATCGCGCTGAAGAACCTGGCCGTCCTCCTGCCGATGGCCGACGATCCTGACGCGGGTGTCCGTCGCGAGCTGATTTTGGCCCTCCGCAACCTGCCGACGGAGAAGGTCGGCGACGCCCTCCGAAAGCTCGCCGCCTCGTGGGACGGACAGGATCGCTGGTATCTGGAAGCCCTCGGCCTGGCGCTCGAGACGCGGGAAAGCGCCTATCTCGCCGGCCTGCTCGACGGGACACTCTTCGGGACGATCTCTGTGCCGTCGCCGAGGGGAGGCAGGGTTGCGCTGCCGCCGTATTTCCCGGTCGATCGCAACGAGGCGTACATCCCCACCGGGACGCCCGACCTGCCCGCCTCGGCGCTCAGCAAGAACCTCGGCCTGGCCTGGCGGCTGCACGTCCGCGAGGAGTTGCCTCTTCTCGAAAAGATCACGCCGTACCTGACGACGCCCGACCTGGAGCAGGCCGCCGATGAGATCCTCGAAAGGATCAGTGACCCGGCCGCGGCCGAGGTGGTCGCGACCATGGTGTCGCGGACGAACGACCCGCTCCGTCGCGAGCAGTTGGAGGAGATGCTGGCGCGTCGGCTGAGCGGCCCGTGGAACCAGGCTCACGAGCGGCCCCGGATCATCAAGCTGATTTTCGATGCGATGAACGACCCCGCCTCACGCCTCGACGGAATCGCGATGGCCGCGGCGACCCGCGACGGCCGGTATCGGGGGGTCCTTGAAGGCTTCGCGCACGACGAGAAGCTGCCGGTTGAGGTCCGGGTCGCGGCGCTCGAGGCCCTGGCACCGCTCCCGGTCACGCCGAATCGGGTCCCCGAACAGATGGTCTCCGCGACCCGGGGCCGATCGACCAGCGACCCGGTGGCCGAGGCCGCCCTTCGTGTGATGGCCCGGCATTCCGGGGCCCGGGGCCGGCTTGCCGACATCATCATCGATCGCGCCTATCCGCTGGGCCTTCGCCGTGAGGCGATCCGGGGGCTCTCGATGGTTCCCGACGGTGCCAATCGCGTGCTCGATCTGGCGAAGACGGGCAAACTCCCCGCCGATCTCAAGGCCGATGCGACCACGATTCTCTACACCTCGCCGGTTCGCGGCATCCGCGAGGCGGCCGAGAAGGTCCTTCCCATGCCGAAGCTGGCCGGCGGGCGCGACCTCCCGCCAATCGCCGAGCTGATCCGGCGCAGGGGGAATCCCGGGCACGGCCGGGAAGTCTTCTTCCGCGAGGGGCAGAACTCGTGCGGGAGCTGCCATCGCGTGCAGGGACGCGGCCACTGGATCGGGCCCGATCTCTCGACGATCGGCGTGAAGTATGGTCGGGACGAGCTGATCCGGTCGATCCTCAGCCCGAGCACCGCAATCGGCTACAACTTCCGGTCGGTCGTCTGTGCCCTCGACGACGGCCGGGTGATCACCGGCCTCCCGGTCGAGGAAACGCCCGAGCGGTTGATCCTCAAAACGGCAACAGGTGAGCGCGTGACGATCCCGACATCGAGGATCGAGGAGCGCAGGACCAGCGACGTCTCGCTGATGCCCGACGGCCTCGCCCAGACCCTCACCGACGCGGAACTGGTCGACCTGGTCTCGTTCCTCTCGACACTGAAGCAGCCGGTCGCGATTGTCGGGCAATACCAGGTGCTCGGTCCGCTCGCGAACGGGTCGAAGCTCGACCCAGGCGCGAAGCTGGACCTCGAGGCTACCGTGGACGACGGCCGGGGCCACAACCTCGCCTGGCGCAGGGTGAGTGCCAACGCCGAGGGATCCGTGGATCTCTCGGCAATGGCGTCGGGCGGTTCACCGTCCGTTGCGTATCTGTATGTGCCGATGGTTTCCACCGTGGCACAGCAGGCCCGGCTGGTGCTGGATACGAAGGCCGAGGTCTCGGCCTGGGTCGACGGCAAGCCGGTGCACCTTGGGACGGTGGAAAGCGAGACGCGATCGGCGACGTTCGAACTGCCGGCCGGCTCGGTCTCGCTCCTGATCCGCCTGCCGATCCCGGCCAACGCGGTCGGCGGCGTGGGCCTGGTGACAACCATCGTGGCCGACCACTCGATTGGGTTCACGGCAAAGTAATCTGTCCGGATCCCAACGGGGACTGGCTCCGCGTTTTCGAGATGCCGGTCCCCGTTTTTGTCGCGTCCCCGTTTTTGTCAGGAAGTCCCCGCCACCCGCGCCGCGAGACGAAAGCTCCCGCCCGTGACGAAACCCAACGCCGAGACCCGGATTGCCGTTGCCATCCCGTGTTACAACGAGGCCGCCGCGATCCCGGCCGTGATCGCCGCGTTCCGAACGACCCTCCCGAGCGCCGAGATCGTGGTCTTTGATAATAACTCGACCGATGGCACGGGCGACCTCGCCCGGAGCCTGGGCGTCCGCGTGATCGATGTCCCCGAACAGGGAAAAGGTTACGCGGTTCGCGCCGCTTTCGCTGTCCTCTCCGATTACGATGTCGTGCTCCTGACCGACGGCGATGGCACCTATCCCGCCGAGGCCGCCCCGATGCTGGTCGCACCCGTGCTGGAAGGAACCGCCGAGATGACCGTCGGCGTCCGCCAACCGGTCCCCGGCGCCGGCGCGATGACGATCACTCGACGCCTCGGCAATCTGCTGATCCGGGCCGCGTTTACCCTCCTCATCGGCCGAGGAACCACAGATCTTCTCTCAGGCTATCGCGGGTTCAGCCGGCGGTTCGTCCGCGAAGTTGTGCTGCGTTCGACCGGCTTCGAGATCGAAACCGAACTGGCCGGCGAAGCCGCCGCGCGCCGGATGCCTGTGCTGGAAGTCTCCGTCCCGTACCACCCCCGAATCGCCGGTACCGAAAGCAAGCTCCGCGCCTTCCGCGACGGCTGGCGCATCCTCCGGACGATCGTGGCCCTGTCTGTCCGCCTGCGAGGGATACGGGGAACAACCACGAAGAACGGCGAATGACCGAAATTTGGGAGAGGAAGACGGAACCACGAAAGGACACGGAGGTCACGAAAGAAGACGGACAGTCGAGGTGAAGTCAGGAAGACGGAACCACGAAAGGACACGGAGG
>DAHZZC010000319.1 GCA_027435495.1 Planctomycetales bacterium | reverse complement strand
GGGCGTGTCGTACAGGACGTAAAAAAGCCCGTCGTCAAACCGCTGAAGCTCGCGGTGCATCATCTCCCTGCTCTCGTCCCAGGCGATCGCGCACTGATCCATGAACGCAGATTCGGAGATCCTTTCATTATTCAATCCAGTATGATCTTCGACCATCCCTGTCGTGTAAAAGAGGCCGATATCACGGGCGAGGTCGCTCGCGTAATCGGCCGGGGCGCTGATGGGGAAGAAGGGGCTCTCGGGGTCGAAATTGATGGGCGAGGCATAGAGGACAGGCTCGGGGCCGGCGTTGATCAGGTAGAAGCGCACCATCCCCCGGATCGACTGCAACATCCCGACTTTGAACTTCAGGCGGAGCCAGTCGCTCCAGGCGCCCTCCTGGAGGGGAAGTTCTTTGGGACTGCCATCGGACCGAATGACCGCCCGACGTTGAAAACCATCGAGCTGGAGCAAAAAATCGACCCGGAGGTCCTCGTTTTTTGTCCCGTGAGGTCCCGTGAGGTACAGATGGTAGACTCCGGCGGTCTCGCCGGGAACGAGCGGGACGACCCTCTCGCTTTCGCGGGGTTTGGCGAGGGGATCCGTGGTAAAAAACGTCGAGGTACCGAGTCCGCCGCGAAGGTCGGGGACACCCATTCCCGAGAGCATCCGGCCGCGAACGGGGTCGGGCGGATAGGTACATGGACATCGGAGGATCGTCGCGTTCCGGCCGGCGGTTTTCAGGAGTTCCCAGATGGAAACGCCGCCACGAAGGTTCACGGCCTTCGGCGGCAGGAAGGCGTTTTTCTGCTCGTACCGGTTGAGCGAGAGGTCGGGCAGGTAGTTCTTCGGGTTCCGGCGGAGGAAGTCAAAAATGCCGTGCCCGCCGGGATTCACGCCGGTGGCGAAGGTGGACCAGGCCACCGGCGTCTGCGCGGGTCGGGTGGTGGCGACCCGGGAATAGCCGCCGAGGTCGCGGAGCCGGGCCAGGTTCGGAAGCTGGCCGGCATTGAGCAGGCGGTCGACGATCGTCGGACTCAGGCCGTCCAGGCCGATGACGATGACCTTCTTGATGGCTCCGTCCACGGGGCGGATTCCTCCTACGAGACGGCGGGAAACGAGCGCGCGATCAGGGCGCCTCGGCGTCGGTGGGCGTCGGCGTGGCCTCCGGCGCATCGGGCTGCTCGATCGGCGGCGGCGGGACGTACTTCGGGCCGGGCGCGACCCGTCGAACGAGGTTCCGGCCGAATCCGACGGCCGTCCGGCCGAACATCATGAAGACGCCCGCGACCGCCGCAATGACCGATGTCACCGGCAGCATGGTCTCGGGGCCGATGTAGGAAAAGAGCATTTCCAGGGACCTCGGGATTTCGGTGGGATCTTTGGGGATCGACCAGGGGATGGAAGATCAGGCGAGTCCGACCCTATTCTGACAGAGAGCGTCCCCCGCGCACAGTTCGTCCCGAGGCAAGCGGTCCGCTCATGAGATTCCTGCGTATCCGGATCACGACCCGACGGATGATGGTCCTGATCGGGCTGCTGGCGGTCCGCTCGGCGCTCCTGCGAATTCATCCTTCTTTGGCGTTTCTGGCGGCGGGCGTGCTGGGGCTGGCGATGTTGGCGGCCGGATTGCTGCCGGTTCTCTTGCTGTTGCCAATCATCAGCCGGGACCTTGATGCCGACCTCGACTGGGTGATCTTTCTTCCCTGGATTCTGTCAGCCCCGACCGTCGCCTTCCTGCGGGATAAGCTCTGGTGAGGCCCGATCAGCCGAAGTTCTTTCGGAGCATCGCCAGGCCCTTCGGGACGCCGGTGCGCGCGTCCTCGTTCCCCTCGAATTCGAGCGAGATCCAGCCGCGGTAATTGTGCTTTCGCAGGATCTCGGCGATTCGGGCGTAGTCGAGGTCGAGCGCGTACCATCGGCCGCCGCCGTAATATGTCTTCGCCTGCACCAGCGCAATGGGGACCTTGCTCGACGCCATCTGATCCATCTGCTCGTACGAGTTTTCGAGAAAGTTGCCGGTATCGAGCGTCATTTGAAGCCAGGGCGATTGGATCGTCTCGACGATCCGAAGGACGCCCGCCGCGGTCCGGCCGAGGCCCCAGTGGTTCTCCAGCCCGAGGACCACCCCGCATTCCTCGGCGCGCGGGAGGAGCTTCTCGATCGAGTCGATCGTCCACTTGAAGGCCTCGTCCTCGGTGTGGCCCTCCAGCGGCGGCTCGATCCCCTTGTGTGCCATCAGGTCGTCGAACGATTTGGTCGTCCCCCATCGCCCGGTGTTGATCCGCATCGTCGGGATGCCCAGGCGATAGGCGAGGTCGATCTGGTAGAGCGTCTTCTGGACGTTGTCGTGCCGCTGCTGGGGATCGGGCGAGACGAAGCCCTGATGCGTCGAGAAGCCCATCAGGGCCAGGCCGAGCGAGTGCGCCCGATGCTTGATCTGCTGGAGCGCCGCGTTCGACTCGTCGGCCATCTGGATATGCAAGACCTCGACGCCGTCAAACCCCATCGCCGCGGCGCGGTCGATGCACTCCAGGATATCCAGCCGACGCCCCCGAAACTGCCAGAACGAATAGGTCGAGACGCCGATCGGGTTGCGGCGAGGCGAGGCGGTGGGCTTCGATCCCGCCTCCTGCGCCCGGGCGATGGAACCTGATCCCGCCAGCGCACCGAGCCCCACGCCAAGGAACCGACGACGGTCCATGCCCGGCCCGTTCTGTCCGCGATCGTCGCCCATGCGAGGAACCTCCTGGATTCAGGTGGGCACGCGACCTGCGCGCCCATCCCGACGCGAGATCGTATCGCAACGGACCGGCAGCCGCCATCGGGTGCTTCAACGACCGAGGCGCCGGAGGTCGGGGCGAAGTTCGGGCGGCGGAGGCTGTCGCATCTCGGGGCGCGTGGCCCGGATCCAGTGGTCGGTGAAGAGGACGTGCTGGCCGGCGTCGAGCCGGGGCATGTGGCATCCGATGCAGTCGCCGCTCGGAGCCTTCGGGCAGCCGCCATCGGGCTCGGCGTGGCAGGAGACGCAAACGGCCCGGTAGTTCGCGTGGTCGGACGAGGCCCGCGCGTGCGGGTCGTGGCAGGTCACGCAATCGAGACCACCGCCGCTCTCGATCAGGCAACGCGACTGAAGCAGACCGACCGGCTGGAACCGCGCCAGGTTCGGGTTGTCGGGTCGAATCCGCGAGGGGTCGATCTTCGAGGGATGGCGGTGGCAGTCTCCACAGAGGCGGAGCAGGGCATCGGTCGAGTAACGCCCCGGGCCAAACGGGAGCCGAAGCTCGGGCGAACCGGCCTGCGACCCACGTCGGGCCGCCTCGACGTGCGCCCGTCCCGGCCCGTGGCATCGCTCGCACGAGACGGTCGGGATCATCGTGGAGGCATCGATCGACCGGCCCGGTGGCGAGGAGATCTGCGTGGTGTGGCAGCCGAAGCAGTTTCGGGCGTCGTCGCCGATCAGGGCTCCGCCCCGCTCGCCGACCCCCGCCATCCCGACCCCCGCGCGATGGCCGGGTGTCAGCCCCATCGACTGCTCGCGGGCGAAGTAGGTTAACCGGTGCTCCAGCACCTCCGGGAACGCAGGATCAACGACCGTCAGAAACGTGGTCGCGTGATGCCCTGACCCGAAGGCGTACTGAATCACCAGGTCCTCAACGCGCCCGCCCTCTGTCCGCTCGACGTGCAGGTCGCCCTCGCGGTAGCCGTACCGCCAGTGGACGCCCGGGCGCTCGGGATCCTCGACGTTCATCCCGTCGAGTTGGCGAGCCAGTTCGCGGTCTCCGGCCGGGCGCAAGGTACGTGCGTGGCCCGATCCGGCGTGCGTGGCCGACTCGCCCGGATGACACTCCGCGCACACCAGGGAGCCGACGTACGGATCGCCCGGATACCGTCCCGCCTCCGGAAACGGTCGGTCGAGCCCCAGGAGCTTCACCCCCGAGACCCGACCGCGACGGACTCGATCCGGACCGAAGAGCGTCCAGGCCGCCAGCGCCAGAACGATCGCCAGCGCCGACCCGGCCACAAGCCGGCCCCGGCGCGACGATCCCGCCATTCGTGCCCGATCGTCCGTGCTCATGGATCGTCACCGTTTACCAGATCCGGACGCGCTGATCGGGCGGGAGCCAGAGCTTGTCGCCGTCCTTCACCCCGAACGCCTCGTAGAACTCGGGGAGGTTCCGGACAACGCCGTTGCACCGGAACTCGGCCGGCGAGTGCGGGTCGATGGTGAGTCGGCGGAGCAACTCGGCGTCGCGGAACTTGGTCCGCCAGACCTGCGCCCAGCCGATGAAGAATCGCTGGTCGCCCGTCAGACCGTCGAGCACCGGCGCCGGACTGTCGCCACACGCGATTTTATACGCCTTGTAGGCGATCGTCAGGCCGCCGAGGTCGCCGATGTTCTCACCGATCGTCAGGGCCCCGTTGACGTGCTTGCCCGGAAGCTGCGCTGGCGAGAAGCCGTTGTATTGCTCGATCAGCATCTTCGCACGCTTCTCGAACTCGCCGCGGTCGGCGTCGGTCCACCAGTTCTTCATGTTGCCGTCGCCGTCGTACTTCGAGCCCTGATCGTCGAAGCCGTGGCCGATCTCGTGGCCGATCACCGCGCCGATCCCGCCATAGTTCACCGCGTCGTCGGCCTTCATGTCGAAGAACGGCGACTGCAAGATCGCGGCCGGGAAGACAATCTCGTTGAAGAGCGGGTTGTAATAGGCATTGACCGTCTGCGGCGTCATCCCCCATTCCGAGCGATCGACCGGCTTGCCCAGCTTCGCCAGGTCGCGGTTGAACTCGAAGGCGTTGGCCCGGCGCATGTTGCCGACCAGGTCGTTGCGGCGGATTTCCAGCTTCGAGTAATCACGCCACTTGTCGGGATAGCCAATCTTGGGCGTGAACTTCGCCAGCTTCTCGAGCGCCTTCTTCTTGGTCTCGGGACTCATCCAGTCGAGCGACTGAATATCGCGGCGGTAGGCCTCGATCAGGTTGTTGACGAGCTGCTGCATCCGGACCTTCGCGGCCGGCGGGAAGTGCTTCGCGACATAGAGCTTGCCCGCGGACTCGCCCAGCGCGCCCTCGACGACCTGCACTCCGCGCTTCCATCGCGGGGGAAGCTCGGTGGCGCCGGTGAGCTTGCTCGCAAAGGCGAAATCCTCATCGACGATCGCCTTGTTGAGGTAGCCGGCGGCGCCGTCAAGGACGTGCCAGGCCAGCCAGGTCTTCCACTGGTCGAGCGGGATCTCCTGATACGCCTTCGCCATCGCCTGGAAGTAGTCGGGCTGGCGGACGATCACCTCGGCGATCTCCTTGGCGCCGACCCCCTCGAAGTAGACCGACCAGTCGAGGCCCGGGGTCAGGGCATCGAGCGCAGCGCGATCTTTCTTGTTGTAAGCGAGGGTCTGGTTCCGGCTCTTCACGCGGTCCCAGTGGTGCTTCGCCAGCCGGGTTTCGAGCTCCATCACCTGCTTCGCCGAGCCGGCGGGGTCCTTGCGCCCGGCCAGCTCAAACATCTTCGTGACGTGCTCGACAAACGCCTCGCGGATCTCCTTGTACTGTGCGTCGCGATAATACGATTCGTCGGGGAGCGAGAGGCCGCCCTGGTTGAGGTAGATCGTCTGCCGGTCGGACTGCTTGGCGTCGGGCGAGACGTAGAAGCGGAACGGTCCGCCGACGCCCTCACGCTCGAGCCCGGCGATCAGGCGGAGCAGGGCGGTTCGGTCGGAGACGGCATCGATCTTCGCGAGGTCGGCTTGAATCGGTTCGATGCCGAGCTTCTCGGCGCGATCCTCGTCGACGAAGGCGTTATAGAGGTCGCCGATCTTGCGGGCGTCGGAGCCGGTGGGAGCGTCCTGCTTCGCGGCGTCTTCAATGATGGCCCGAAGGTCCTTCAGGGCGTTGTCGCGCAGTTCCATGAAGCTGCCGAACTGGCCGTACTCGGCGGGGATCGTCGCGCGGGCGATCCAGGCACCGTTGACGTGGCGGAAGAGATCGTCCTGAGGGCGAACCTTTGCGTCGATCCCATCCTTCGTGATACCCGAGCGGAGGTCGCGGTCGGCAGCGGAGGCAGTGGCCAGCAGGCCCGCGGCCAGCACCGCCGCGAGCGTGGCTTTCCCTGTCGAAATTCTCATGGATGCCGGTCCCGGATTGCAGGGTCGCGCCGAGGCGGCCAGCCTTCCCATCGTGCCGGCCCGACTCGGGCGTCGACTTCACATCGTGGGCAAGCCAGCGCGCATCGGCAAGGTCAATCGCCGGACGCGATCCTCCAGGCCATCGTTGCTGAATCTTGACGAATGGATTATCTATCGAATGATCGGACTCATGAGGATCTTGAACAGGATCGTCCAGCGGCGGCCCGAATTCCCAGGATTTCGACACCATGATCAACCCCAGGTCTGTTGCGGGCGGATGGTTCAGGCGTCCGCTTCGGCCGCGATTGGCGAGTCGAGAGCGCCGGACGACGTCGAGGCTCGTCGCCGAGGTCACAACGCTGGAGGGGCGCGAACTGCTGGCGACGGCAGGGGTACAAATGCCGCTGGCGCCGCCGGGCTCTCCGGGAACGTACAACACGGTGAGCAGCCTCGGCGCCGTGCTCTTCACGGGCAACGCGACAGTCGGGAACGTGCCGGTCAAGCAGATCACGCTGTACAACAACACGAAGCACACGATCTACCCGTTCCTGTACGACCCGAACACCGGGCAGTCGACGACGGGCGGGTATTACGATCCGTTCGACGCCCACGGGCAGCAATACCGGGCGTACATCGGATACACACAGAACGGCCTCGATTACATGGGCCTGGAGGCCGGACATTCGATCACGATCAACGTCCCCCTCGTGTTCTGGGATTCGGGGCGGGCCGCAATCGCGACGGACGCCAGCCACTTCCTGCCGACCGACCCGAACACGAGCAAGGCCAGTCCGGTCACCAATCCCTTCTTCTTCTTCTACAAGAACCTCGACGGGACGAACACAGCGCGTTACGTCGAGAACGCGGCGAGCAGCAGCAACGGCAACGGGATCGTGATGTTCTATCACACCAGCGACCCGAACGCCGGGGTCGGACCGGGCTCCGACGCGCCGGCGCAATTAATCGAGTTCACCATTCGGGACGCGGCGTTTTTGACGAAGGTCTCGGAAGACGTCAAGGCCATCGATCCCTCTCAGCTCGTCACGCTGATCAATTACGACGTCTCGTATGTCGATCACCTGTTGCTACCGGTCGCGATGGAGGCGACGGGTGTTCCGGTGCCCAACACAAACGTGGTGAAGGATTACGGCTGGATCGGGGCGCGACAGTCGTATCTGGGGGCCGGGAGCCTTCAGGCGGCGATCGAGAAGTTCACCAGTCACACGAAGGCGAACGGATTGGGGACCTATTTCGGAGGCCGGGGCTGGCCGACGTACTTCAACCCGAGTGACGGTGCCTCGAATCCACAGGCGGGGATCCGGATTCCGGGCGGTGCCAATATCCTCTTCGAGAGCCCGCTGGCGGGGATCCGGTCGTCGTACGACCAGCCGTACGGCCCGAACAATCACTGGATGCTTTCCAGCGGCGGGACCGGGCCGATCCAGTACGCACTCGGCGGCAACTTCGTCGCGCCGAACCAGGCCGTCCTCGTGGCGGTCCCCGGAATCGACCAGGTCCTGCAAGGGTTGCAGCCGGGGATGTCGGTGACGGCCAACGGGGCCGCGGTGGGGGTGATCCAGAGCGTCGACGTGGCAACGCGGACAGTCACCCTGAGCGAGAGCCCGAACATCCCTGACGGAACACCCGAGACGTTCGTGTTCTTCAACCCCGCGTCGGATCCGTATGCGACCCAGTTGACCAACCTCTGGTACTCGTGGGCGAGCTACTATCAGTCGCTCTTCCAGGGCGTGGCGCCGCAGACACTCGCGGCGAACGTCTCGAGCGACACGGACAACAAGGCGAACGATTACCGGGTCCTGACCTTCGCGACGCCAGAGCCGCAACTGGCGGTGGGAATGCAGGTGACCGGCGGCGGGATCAATGCGCTGACGACCATCCTGAAGATCGCGGATGTGAACGGGGTGATGACGTACTACCTGAGTGCCCAGGTGCCAGGAGTGTCGGCCCCGACGCCGATGAACCTGACCTTCTCGCCGCCGCCGCCGATCGCATACGCCGGAGAGACGCAAAATATCCCGCTCTCATTTGTATCGGCGCATCAGGCGGATGCAAAGGCATTCGCGGCGACAGTGTACGAGGTGCTGAGCGTCTTCAGCACCGCGGGACGCCGGGTGCCCGCGCTGCCGGGGTCGATGGAGGTGGTCGGCAACTCGATCGGCGGGAACGTGGGCTTCTTGCCGACCGCCACTCCGACCAACTATGTCAATATTTCGGCGAACGTGCGTGATCTGGTGAAATCGGCGCTCCGAGGCGTCGCGAATTTCACGACGACGCCCGAGTCGAAGTGGTATCCGGATCCGGCGGTAGCAACAAGCGGCCAGAGCTACAATGTGTACAACCTCGACCCATACGTCTGGTTCGTCCACAAGGAGCTGGGGCTCTCGGGGTATGGTTTCTCGTTCGACGACGACACGGCCGACGTGGGAGCGAACGGGACGAGCACGCTCTCGGTGGCAGTGGGCGGATTGAAGGGGCTGCCCAATTCCTCGGAATGGGGCGCGAGTGCACAGTGGGGAACGGTCACGAGCCTGGCGACGATCTCGCAGGTGACGACCCCGCAGGGGACGACGGAGTCGGTGATCTCGCTCCAGGACCCGACGGTCTACAACCAGCTCTCGGCGAACGACCCGGCAAACTCGGTGGTGGGAGCTTATGTTTCGGGGCCAGGGATCAAGCCCGGGACGAACCTGGCCGCGACCGCGATCATCAACCAGTACCAGTTCGTGCTGAGCCAGCCGGCGGCGTCGACGACCCAGCCCGTAATGCTGACCTTCAGCGCCAAACCCATGACCGGGCTGGCGCGGCTCCGAGCGATCCGACGCTGAGGCACAAGCCCGCTGGTACGATCCCTGTCCGCCAAAACAAAGGCCGGAGACGGCGTCGAGGTGAACCTCGGCGCCGTCCCCGGCCGTTCGCTCGTCCGTCATTCCCCGGGCCGCGGCCGGCACCGGGCGACGCCCGATGCCGATGCGAGCCGGCGTTGGATCACGACTGCTCGTTCGTCCGATTGTTGATGAAGGTGTTGTGGCCGCCGTCCTGGTTGGGCGAGCCCTGGAAGAGGATCCCCACGACGCCGGCGTTGGCGATCGTGTTGTCGTCGATGTTGTTGCCCGAAGACCCGATGACATAGACGTCGTACTGAGAGTTACCGTACGTCCCGCCGGCGACGCTGAAGGTGACGGTCCCGATCGCGTTATTGAGGACCGAGGTTCCCGTGGCCGCGCCGTCGAGTTGTACGCCGACAGCGTTCCCCGAGATGTTATTGCCGGCCACGTCGGTCCCGTTGGCGTTGTTGGAGACCTCCACGCCGATGAAGTTGCTATAGGGCCGGCCCGTCGGGAGAACGACCTCGGACACTGCGGCGTTGACGCCGATGTTGTTGAAGTTCACGGCGTTGTTGTTGGTTCCGGAGCCCTGGACCAGCACGCCATCCTCAAGGTTGCCCGAGATGGTGGAGTACTCGACGCTGTTCGAGGACGCATACGACTGGATGACCACGCCGTTCGTCCCGTTGGAGACCGAGCCGAAGCCGCCTGGGCCGGTGCCGATGTCGTCCACATAGATCCAGTTGTTGGTCGTTCCGGGATCGCTGACATAGACGCCGTCATACGTATTGCCCGAGATCAGGCTGTACTGGACGAAATTGTTGTTCGCCGACCCGGCGATGGCCACACCACTCCCGCCGTTGGCCACGGAGGCGGTTCCGGCGGCGTTGGTACCGATGTTATCGTACTGAACCGTGTTGTTGCTGGTGCCGCCGTAGAAGAGCTGGACGCCGTCCCAGCCGTTGCCCGAGATCACGTTCCGGCCCGAGGCGGTGCCAATTGTGTTGTCCGACGCTCCGTAGTAGACCTGAATGCCGTAGTGATTGCCCAGGGCGGCATTCCCGGTGACGTCGGTGCCGATGTAGTTGCCGTAGACGGCGTTGTACGCCGTGCCGGAGTCGGAGAAGGTCACGCCCGCGTTCGTGTTGCCCGAGATGACGTTGCCCGCGCCGGCGGCGGTCCCGCCGATCAAATTGTTGGACGAACCGGCGTTGATCAACACGCCGTCGTTGCTGTTCGGGATGGCGTACGTGCCGGAGACGTCGGTGCCGATGAAGTTGCCCTCGATGACCTCGGACGAGGCGCCTGAGGTGAGCCAGAGGCCGTTCGATTGGTTACCCGAGATGATGTTGCG
>DAHZZC010000318.1 GCA_027435495.1 Planctomycetales bacterium | reverse complement strand
TGGCGGATGCCTTCAAGTCTCCGCCGAATCGCGTGGGAACGTAGACCGCGAAGAACCGGTCGCCACTCTGGCCGCCCAGCGTCCCGCCCAGGGGCACGGTCTGGGCTCGCTGGGAATCCTCCGCGGCCGCGGCGGCGGTCGCCGCGGCCGAGACGCCGATCAAGAAGACCGCAAGCCGGTTGCCGAAGCGCATGCTTCCTCCCGATTTCATGATCATGTGCCGTCTCGTACCGGGTACGATCGCTCCGTCGCTCGACCCGAATTCCGAGCGGGCCCGCCTATGCGGCTTGTCTTGCCTCGTCTCGCCGCGGCTTCCCGCGTCGAAGGCCGTCATGCCAGGTCGGGACACCCGTTGATTCGGCACGGCGACATCCGACGGTCGATCCGAAAACGTACTCGCAATCCACCCCCGCCCGCCCGGCGCGACAAACCCGCAGAATGCGACCGAGCGGCCCGATCCACGGCGCATTGAGCCGCGGTCGTGACGGATCTCGCGAGTCATCCCGAGAATCCGGTCAAGACGATTGTGTGGGCGCCGACGCCCCCAACCGCGTTCCCGACAATTTCATTCCCGTCCTCAACCTGCTTTACTAATAAATTGAACCGTTCATCGCACTCGCGATGTCAATCCGCAACCGGGAGGAATTCGAATGTCCGTCCGAGGCACACGCGATCAAGGGAAGAGCATGTTCATCAAGGAGATGCTGGTGGACAATCCCGAGGCCAGCCACCAGGAGATCGTTAACGCCTGGCAAGAATCGGGGATGCCGGGCAGCATCAGTGCCACGCTGGTGAGCCGAGTGCGGAACCGGGAAGGCATCTCGCGGAAGCGGAAGCCCGGCCGACGTTCGGCCGCCACGACCGCTCCCATCGCGCAGGCCCCGCGCCCGGCCGCGACCGGCCCTCGTGCCGCTCGCCTGATGGAGCTTGAGGTCGAGATCGATCGCGTGCTGAAGAAAGTGGTCGAGCTTGGCTCGTTGACCCAGGTCGAGGACGTCCTCCGCAAGACCCGCCGTCAGCTTTACGCCGTGTCCTGAACGATGCCCTTTCTCCTGCCGAGGAGTTCCGATCGGGCGGTCCATCCGGCCGCCCCGATTCTGCTGCGCGCCCTGGGCGAACTTTCCGACTCGGGTTGTCGAATTATAATAGTATCGTTGGGGGGCGTGATCCCCCAAAGAAAGGACGACGACCCGGATGTTTACCTCCTGGAAACTTGGTCGGATTGCGGGGATTGATGTCTTCGTGCATCCGACTTTCCTCCTGTTGTTGCTTCTGCCCGACGTCTGGTCGGGCGGGTTCGTAACTCTTTTTCTGGTTGCCTCGGCGTTTGGCTGTGTTTTGCTCCATGAGTTTGGCCACGCCCTGATGGCGCGTCGGTTCGGAATCGAGACTGAGGACATTACCCTTTACCCGATCGGTGGGGTCGCGCGATTGAGACGATTGCCGAGGGCACCAGGTGCTGAACTGGCGATCGCACTCGCTGGGCCTGCCGTGAACTTCGCGATTGTTGGGGTTTTGCTGCTGCTTGGTGCGATGGGGCTCGGTGTCCTGCTCGACGACGCGAATCTCCGGGTCACTGCGATGTTCCTGGACAACCTCCTCCTGGTGAACCTGGGCCTTGGGCTCTTTAACCTGATTCCGGCGTTTCCGATGGACGGCGGGCGGGTTCTTCGGGCCTTCCTGAGCGGGTTCGTGGGTCGGAGCCAGGCCACCTCCATCGCGGCCGGGCTTGGCCGGGCCCTGGCCCTTGCGTTTGGGATCGCTGCGTTGCTGGTCACGCATAACATGCTCCACGTCGCGCTGGCGGCGTTCATCTACCTGGCCTCGCGTGCCGAGGAGTGGCAGGTGCTGGAAGATGAGCAGCGCCGTCGGTTGAGCTCGACGCCCCCCGAGGGAATGTGGACGGCCCCACCGGGCTACCACTGGGTGCGGGCGGGTAAGGATGTCTGGCAACTGGCCCCGATTGTCGTGACGTACCAGCAGCGTCCCCATCCGAGGCCGTCGTCGTGGAGTTGACGCCGATCGTGGAGTTGGGCGTTGCCGAGGCGTACGCGATTCTCGCGGAGCGCCTCGGCGTCGCGGACCTCCCGCCCCTGGACGCGATCGAGAATGAGGACTGGGGCCGGGATTACCTGCTCAGTCGGTTCCTGGAGTTCCCTCGGCCGACGCTGGCTGAGGTAGGAGTGTTCGACGACGGGTCGACAGGTGCTTCGTGGCAGCGATGACGACCTTTCATGCCGACAGTTGCAGTATCACCAGCGGAGGCTGGAGGATCTCCTACACCCGAAACCGCCCCCTCATTGAATCCCGATCGCTCGTCCGCTTTCTTCAGGTTCGTCCCTCAGTTCACTGGCGCAGCAGGCAGCCGAACGATGACGGTCGTCCCCTCGCCGCTCCGGCTCGCGACGTCAATCCGCCCGCCGTGGGCCTCGACGATGCTCCGGCAGATCGCCAGGCCGAGCCCGCTCCCGCCGTGTTCGCGCGAGCGCGCCGGGTCAGCCCGGTAGAACCGCTGGAAGAGCATCGGGAGGTCAGATTCGGGGATGCCGACGCCCGTATCGGAGACGGTCAGCACTGCTTCACCGTCCTTGAGGGCCGTCGAGACCGCAACTCGCCCGCCGGGCCGGTTGTAAAGGATCGCATTGGTGAGCAGGTTAACGGCGACCTGTCCGAGCCGGCCCGGATCACCAGCGACGACCGCCGGACCGCCCTCGAATACGATCGTCACGCTCCGGCGATCGGCAAGCGTTTGAAGCATCTCGACCGTCTCCTCCGCGATGGCCGCCAGGTCGACCGGTTCGTCCTTCAGTTCGAGCTGGCCGACGTCGGCGCGGGCTAGGGTGAGAAGGTCGTCGACCATTGCCTTCATCCGCCCGGCTGCCCGGGCGCAGGTGGTGAGGGCTTCTCGGTATTCGTTGGTCGATCGTGGGCGCGCGAGGGCCAGCTCGATGTGCGCAAGGATCACCGAGAGAGGCGTACGCAACTCGTGCGAGGCGTCGGCGGTGAACCGCGCCTGTTGCTCGAATGAGACCTCCAGCCGGCCGAGCATCTCGTTGAGCATCCCCGCGAGACCTGCCAACTCGGCGTCGATCCCATCGAGGTCGATCCGCTCGGAGAGGCGCCTGGCGTTGATCCGGGCGAGGGCCTCGCTCATGCCCTGGATTGGCCGGACGGCCCGCGACGAGAGCCACCATCCGCCCGCCAGCCCAGTGGCGAAGACGCCCAGGCCAGCAATCGTCAGTCGCCAGGCGAGCCGGTGCAGCTCGCCCAGCTCTCGGCCGATCGAGCGGCCGACGGTGATCTGGGTCCGACCCGGGCCCATCAGGGTGACCTCACGGAGCTTCCCCCTTCGCCGGGCGTGCCACTCCCGGCCGGGCCCGACCTCATCATCGGAAGGGGCCTCGGGCGGCATCGGATCGGCGCGCATCACGGTGCCGTCCGGATGCCGGATCACGAGGTAAGGCGGCTGCTCGGGATATCGCTCCACGAGCGAGTTGGGCAACCCGAGCGCACCTGGTCTGAATCTCGGACGCCCCGGCGGGGCAAACGGCGGCGGGCCGAATGGTGGCGGGCCGAACGGCGGGATCGGCGGGCGCCGGCCCGGCGGCATCATTGCCCGGAGGACACCCTCCATCACCCGGGCGCCGGAGAGCAGTTCGGCGTCAATCTCGTCAAGTCGCGCCCGCGCCGCGACCAGGTAGAACGACGTCCCCGAACCTGCGACCACCAGCAGCAGGATCATCGCGTGCCAGGCCTGTAATCGCCATCGAAGCGACCTATGCATCGATCAGGTAACCCTGCCCGCGTCGGGTGACAATCAGGTCCTTCCCCAGCTTCTTTCGGATGTGCGAGACGTGGACCTCGACGACGTTCGAGAGTGTGTCGTCGTCGTCGCCGAAGAGTCGGTCGTAGATGACCGACCGGGTGATCAGCTTACCGCGATAGTGGGCCAGCAATTCGAGCAGAGCGTATTCGCGGGCGGTCAGCGCGACCGGTGCGCCGTCTCGGGTGACGGTCCGCGTGGCGGTCTCGATGGCGACCTCGCCGATTCGGATGACCGTCTCGGCCTGCCCAACCGAGCGCCGGATCAGCGCTCGAAGTCGGGCGAGCAACTCCGAGAGCGCGAACGGCTTGACCAGGTAGTCATCGGCACCGGCGTCGAGCCCGACGACGCGGTCGCCCACGCCGTCGCGCGCCGTGAGGATGAGCACCGGGGTCTTCCGTCGGGTACGGAGCCGCCGGAGAACATCCAGTCCGCCGAGGCCGGGGAGCTGGAGGTCGAGGACGATCGCCTCGTACTCGCACTCGGTCGCCTTGCGGAGCCCTTCGGCACCGTCGTCGGCGTGGTCGGCGGCGTATCCCTCTTCACGGAGTGCCTGGACCAGCCCCCGGGCCAGGTCGGGCTCATCCTCGATCACCAGGACCCGCACGAGGACCCCTTTCTATCGATCGCCTCGGCCAGTTGATCGGCTGTGCCAGGCGGGAGCTCGATCCGGGCGCGTCGGGACGTCGGCCCGGTCGGTTCGATGGTGATCGTCCATCGATCCGGCGGTAGCCATTCGGCGACCCGGTCGGCCCATTCCACGATCGAGACGCCCGCGTTCCAGTACTCGGCGACACCTAGATCCTCAAACGCCGAGGGAGAGGTCAGCCGGTAGGTATCGAAATGATGGACCGGAACCCGGCCCTCGTATTCCTGGATCAGGACGAAGGTTGGGCTCGAGATGGCGCCGGCATCGACGCCCATCGCCTCGGCCAGGGCACGCGTGAGGCGGGTCTTGCCGGCGCCGAGCGGCCCGATCAGACCAATGACCGTCCCGACCTCGATCACCTCGGCGATCGCCTGGCCGAGGCGCGCGGTCTCTTCCTCCGAATCGAGAGAGACCTCGATGATCCCGGCATCGGGTCGGGAGACGATCATGGCGCTTCGGGGTCCCCGGACATCCAGCCGCCGCAACGGCGACGGCCCCCGTCGATGTTATCCGCCCTGTCCGGGTCTGTGAATCATCGGGCCTCCCGGCGGACGTACTTGTGGCAATTGACGCAGTTCATCGTCATCCGAAGATAGGTGAGCGTGGCACCGTCAATGTTCTTTTCGCCGGCCTTCTTCGCCAGCTCGTCGGCCAGGCGCTGGAATTCGTTGGTAAAGGCGAGGTACTCGCTGGGATCGGGGATCGTATCGACCTCCCACTCGGCGGCCTGGCTAAGCTTCTTGAGGGCCTTCGCGCCCTGAACGATCTTCGGATACTCCTCAAGCGTTAGCCCTTCGAGGACCTGCTTGGAATACTCGAGCTTCATCCGCATGAACTCAGCACGAGTCCGGCGGCCGGGCTCCTGAGCGTGCGACGCCAGGAAAGTCGCGGCAATCGCCAATCCAGTCGCGACGCCCAGGACCAGCGGTCTCCGGTTTTTCGGGATCATCGGCGTCTTCCTCCATCGGCCCGGGGCATCGGGCCGGATCGTCTTGATTCCGGTCAAGTCAGGTCAGGGCCCACCAGATGGCGAACCCGAGGAACACCATCCCCGCGATCGCCCAGAGGACCGTCCGGACGACGATCCGATAGCCAGGGTCGAACGGAACCACGTGATGATGGGACGGATGGACAGCGTTCAGGTTGTGAGCCCGCATGATCACCTCCTGCCCGCTCGTTGCGAGACGAACGGCCGGCGCAAGAAAAAGGCCCAATGATGCAGAGATTGCACCACGGGGCCACCCTGGCCGGGATCGCAACACGCCCGTCGCGAGCCGTTGTTCAACT
>DAHZZC010000317.1 GCA_027435495.1 Planctomycetales bacterium | reverse complement strand
TCCCACGATCTCGAGCGACTGGCAGACTGCGCTGGCCTGACCTTCCACCTGGCCCGACTCCGCCTCGACAACGCCGAGGATCGCGCCCTCCGCTCCCTCGCCGCAATCGTCGACGACCTGAAAACCACCCTCGGGATCGAGCGAACGCCGCCCCTGGCCGCACCCGCCGGCCTGGTCGTCTCCGTCGTCTCCTCGGGCCCTGTCACCATCCGCCAGAAGGACTGGAAGACCGAGTTCCGTGTCGACCTCGCCGCCGCCCCGGGCACTCCGGCCGATCGACCGGCCCTCCCGCCCGGTCAGGCCTTCGTCGGCCTCGCCGGCAGCGCCGAGGGGCTGACCGCCAATGACCGACCGCTCGCCGAGGTCCCCGGCGGCCTGGTCCGCCTCCCCGTCGAGCTGGCGGCCCGCCGGAGCCTCTCCTTCACAATCGCCCAGATCGACAACGTCCCACTCTCCGGCCTTTCCGAGACCGTCCCGGTCGTCGCCCGACTCTTCTATCGTGGGCGGTCCAACCTCGCCGAGCCCGCCCGGGTCGACATCCGGCCCCGCAAGATCGGCGACCGCGTCGCCATCCGGATCCTCCAGGACCCGGACAGGCTTCGCGAAAAGTATCCCAACATCAATCGGACCATCCCGGACCAGTTCCGAAACCACCCCGGCGAGGGCTTCTTCCACAAGGGAAAGGAACTCGACTACATCATCGAGGTCGTGAACCAGACCCCACGCCCGATGATCGTCACCGGCCGCCACTTCCTCGTCGACGACATGACCCAGCAGGAGGCCGAAACCTTCCCGCCCGTCGAGCGGCAGCCACTCGCGCCGGGGGTCCCCGTCCGGATCTTCTGGGGCCGCGTTCGAGCCTCCGACGCTCCAAACGGCCGTCCCCATCTCCGAATCAAGCTCGCCGACCTCCAGGCCCAGGGTGAACTCCCCGCATTCAATGTCCTCTTCAAGGAAGTCCTCCTCTCTTCTTACATCGATATCACAACACGTCACGACCCAAATTACACATTCCAGCAAAACGGCCAGCCGCGGACGGAGCCCTGCTTCCTCGTCAAGATGCGCCGCAAGGAGAGCGATCCGGTCACCGAGCCGATCCCGGCGGGCGACCTCGGTTGCGAGTTCCGGGCCGCCAACCTGATGCCGCCGAACCTCCTGACGGGCGCGGGGCAGGACCGGCCCTGGATCTGGCCGGGCAACACCATCGAGTTCTATCAACCGACCACGAACGTGACGGGGCCGATCGAATGGAAGCCGAGGATCGCGGGTGAATCTCTCGAATGGCGGACCGCGAACTAGGACGGCCCAGGAGACGCACGATGGAATCCGATCCGCACGGTGAAGGCCGCGACACCGAGGCCACCTACCAGGCGTTCGACCCGGGAACCGCCGGAGCGCGCTCGCGGTCGGACCACGACGAGACCCCCAGGGCAACCGGCGAGGACACCCCGGCCACCTTCCTCCGCGACCAGCAGGACGGGTCCACCACGCCGGATAGCCCCTTGACCGACGACGAGACCATCCCGGTCGACACCCAGGGCCACCTCTTCGGCAAGTACCGCGTCCGATACAAGCTCGGCGGGGGTGGGATGGGGTTCGTCTGGCTGGTGGAGCATGTCGGTTTCGAGCAGAAGCGGGCCCTCAAGATCATCAAGTCCGACGTCGCCAGCAACCCTGTTAACCTCGACAGGTTCCGCCGTGAGGCCAGGATCCTCGCGAAGCTCAGCGGCCACCCCAACGCCGTGCTCGTCTACGACACCAACGTCGTCGGCAAGTTCGCCTATATCGAGATGGATTTCCTCGAAGGGGAAACCCTCAAGAGCCGGCTCGATCGACTCGGCCGGGTGTCGATGGCCGACATCGCCTGGCTCCTCGGCGAGCTGGGCGCGGTGCTCGGCGAGGCTCATGCAATGGGGATCGTCCATCGGGACATCAAGCCGCAGAACATCATGATCGTCCCCGATGCCGCCTCCCCGCGCGGCGAGCGGGTCAAGGTGCTCGACTTCGGCATCGCCAAGATCCTCCGCGACGCCGCGACTCAGTCGGCCTCCCTGGGCCTGCATACCGAGGGCTTCATCGGAACCTATCCCTACTCCAGCCCGGAACAGCTCGGACTCCCGATGCCAGGACTGGCCGAGCCCGAGGCGGTCGACGCACGGAGCGACATCTACTCGGTGGGCGTTCTGCTCTACGAGATGCTCACCGGAGTCCGGCCGTTCGGCGGGGCCCTGACCCGAATCCTCTACGACCACGCCCACACACCGCCGCCGCCCTTCGCCGAGAGCGCCCCCGGCATCGAGATCCCGCCGGGTGTCGAGGCCGTCGTCCGCCGCTGCCTGGAGAAAAACCCAGCGCTTCGGTACGGGTCGGTCCTGGAATTGATCGCGGGTTTCCGCGAAGCCGCCGGCCTGCCCGCCGCGCCGGCCGCCGGATCGGTCCCCGTCGCCGAGCCGGTCTCGCTCCCAGCGCCGGCGCCGAGTGCGGCGGCCCGACCCTCGCGCCGGAGGACCGGCCTGATCCTCGCCGGACTGGCCGCCTCGGCCGCCGCCACCGCGATCCTGCTGATCCCCGACCGCGAGAAGGTCAAGGAGCCCCAACCCGCCGCCCTCTCCACGCCCGCGGCACCCGCGACACCCGCGAAGCCTCCGGCCTGGATCGTCGCCTGGCTCCAGTCGCAGGGCCTGGAGCCGATTCCCACGGAGGGCCTCGACCCGGGCGGATGGCCGAGGACCGTCCGCCGGGCCTCGGGCGACCCCTCCGGAAGCATGGCCCTGATCCCCGGCTACTACCTCCCGCCCGACTCCGAGGCCGAGACCTCGGCCGGGACGACGGCCAATGGCCTGCCGAAGGTGTTGACCATCCGCAAATTGACGGCCCGATTTGCCCTGATCGAGGGCGGGACCTTCACCATGGGGGCATTCGATAACCGGCTCCCGTTCGACAGAGATACCGAGCAGCCCGGCCATCCCGTCACGCTTTCTCCTTTCTACATGCAAGTGACCGAGGTTTCGATCGGAGAGTTCGCGCGCTTCTGCGAGGACCGCGGCCTGACCCGGCTTTCTCCCGAGGTCGGCGCCTTCTTCAACGAGTGGGACCAGCTTGTCGACGTGATGCGCGTGCAGGACCGCGAAAAGCTCCGCGACCATCCGGCGACCGGCGTCTCCCGGCGGATGGCGGCCAGCTTCGCTCGCTGGGCCGGGGGCGAACTACCAACCGAGGCTCAATGGGAATTCGCGGCCCGATCCCGGGGCAAGCCCCGGCTCCACGTCTGGCCCGACGACGTCGGGATCGGCGAACCGATCACGACACTGGCTCACGTCGCCGACTGGGAAGCGAGCTGGTCGTCCGAGGTCGGATTCAAGGGAAACCGCGACCAGACCGAACAGGGCCTGTATCACATGGCGGGCAATGTTCGCGAGTGGTGCCGCGACGTCTGGAGAACGTACCGGGTCGGGTCGGAGCACGACCCCGTCGCCCTGCCCGAAGCCGGGGAATCGCGTCCTCGGTTCGCCATCCGCGGCGGCTCATATGCGACTCCGACCGAGAGCGCCCGCGTCACCTGGCGCGGCGATAGCCCGGGCCACACCTACCGGATGGGCGAGGATGACACCGACGAGGACCTGGGATTCCGCGTCGTCCTCCCGATGCTGGCGTGCCCGACCGGCCCGCCATCGCCAGCCGGACCGACGAGCGCCGCCGGGCGGGAGACTCCATAAATGAAGACCTTGCGGCGATGGCTCGCGGCCCGCTCCCGATGGACGGCCCTCGTCCCGATCATCCTGGCCTCGGTCGTCGGCCGATCACCGGCCGCCGAGGGACCGGCCAACGCAACAGGCCCGCCCCGGGTCTGGGCGGTACTGGTCGGCATCGAACGCTATGAAGACGAGGCCCGCTTCCCCAGGTGCCGGGGAGCCGCCCGCGACGCGATCGCGATGGCCCGCTGGCTCATCGAGGAGGCCGGATGGACCCTCGATCACGTCCGCCTGCTGATCGATCGCGAGCCCTCCGAACCGGTCCCGTTCCGCAACCCAGCCCTCCGCCCAACGCCACGCCAACCCACCAGGCTCGAGCTCGACCGGGCGATCTCCGAGGGGCTCGCCGCGAAGGCCAGGCCGGGCGATGTCGCCCTGCTCTTCTTCGCGGGTCAGTCGGTCAGCCTCCCCGCGACCGACGACGGCAAACCGCCACGCGATGGCCTCATCCCCTGGGACGGCGTTCAGGACCACGAGGAATCGTGGTGGCGGCCAGGCGAGGCCATCGACCGGCTGGCCCGCACCGGCGTCTCGGTCGTCTGCCTCCTCGATACCTCGCCGTCCGGCCGCATCCGGCCGCCCCTGCTTGACGGCCTGCGCCGGGAGGTCCCGCCCGACCGGAGAACCCGACTCCTTGAGAGTCTCGCCGGATGGCCGGGCGTCACCGCCTGGATGGCCGCGACCGACCACACGGCCGGCGAGACCACCGACGGTCAGGGACTCCTCACCTCCGCCCTGCTCCGGGCCCTCGGCACCCGAAACGGCGAGAAACTCGGCCTTCACGCGGCCCTGCATCGCCTCCGACGCGACCCCACGCTCGCCAGCCAGGGATTCCGGACGCTCGGAACCTTCGCGCCGGGCCTCTCGCTCTGGCCGGCCAGCGTCCGCCTGACGCCGCCGCCCGTTGACCCGCTCCTCCAGCGCGGGCATGCCGATCGGGTCACCGGGATCGTCTTCCGCAGCGACGGCGGACACATGATCACATCGTCTCTCGATTCGACGATCCGGATCTGGCGGGCTTCCGACGTGTTCCTGCTCCAGGTCATCCCGTGGACGAGCAACGGTTATCACGGAGTGGATCTCGGCGGTGACGGCCGGCTGCTCTTCGCCGGAGGAGGCAAGGGAGACGTCCTTTGCTTCGACGCGACGACCGAGACACGCCTTGTCTGGACGGGACGTCCCCAGCACACCGGCCCGGTCTCGCAGGTCGCGGCGCTGGCCGATGGCCGCCACGCGGCGACGCTCGACGAGCTGAACGGTCGATGCGCCGTCTGGCTCGCAGAGCCGGAGGCCGGGCGGCTCAACGCGCTGCCGCCGGCCGCCGAGTCGGGCGGCTTCCTGCTCTCCGCCGCGGCGAGGCCCGGCGAGGTCGCCTTCGCGCTGGCCCTTCGCGACGCGAACGACCGGGAGACGATCCGCCTCTGCGATCTGAAGGGAAAGGTCCGCCGCGAGTTCCCCACGCCGTCGCCGAAAGATGGACCGCCCGATCGAATCACCGCCCTTGGCCTCGCGCCCGATGGCAATCGCCTCGCAATCGGGACCGACTCGGGGCGAGTCGTCGAGTGCGATTCCCGGGGTGAACGGACCCAACCCGATCGAAAGCTTCCCGGCGGCGCGGTCGGCCGGCTCTCGATCCAGCCGCTCTGGCTGATGGCCGCCGCCGGCCGGTCGGTCTGGTTGCTCGCCGGCGCTGGTCGGGCGGATTCGGAGCTAGCGCTGGGCGAGCCGGTTGAGCAGGTCGCCGCCTCGCCCGACGGCCGTCGCGTCGCGGCCTGCGGCCGGCAAGGCACCGTCCTCGCCTGGGAAATCGGCGACGATGGCCGAGCCTTGCCAATCGACCTGGGCCAGAAGATCGCCGGTGACGGGCTCTCGCTCGCGTTCGCGCCGGGCGGCGACGTTTTGGCCGTCGGCGACGGCAGCGGACAGGTCCGCGCCTGGCGGGTGCCGGGCGGCGATCCCCGGCCCGCGATCCCGGCGTCCGACGGACGGCTCGGCCATCTTTCGGTCTCGCCCGACGGCCAGAGCCTGCTCCAGGTCACCACGAACGGCCTCCGGCGCTCCCCTGGCCGTGCGAGTCTCTGGCGGTTCGGCGAGGAACGAGGGACGCGGCCCATCCCCGGCTCGTTCCTCCAGGGCGGCGGCTTCCTCCCCGACGGCCGCCTCGTCCTGCTCGACGACCGCGGCAACGTCGTCCTCCACGACGCCGGTACGCTCGAGCGCGCCGCCGTCCGGTTCCGCCGGCCGCTCGCCGAGGACGGCCGAGGCGAGACTGCCTGGGCCTTTACCACGCTCGCGATCGCTCGCGACGGCCGACGAATCGCCGCCGGGAGCGACGATGGACCGCTCGCCTGCGTCTGGGACGTCCGCACCGGCGCCCTGGTCCAGACGATCCGGTACGAGGGGGACAAGGTCCGGGTCGTCCGGTTCGCCGACGACGACCGCTCGCTCCTCACGGCCGGAGACGACGGCCTTGTCCGGATCTGGAAGCTCGACGGCGGCCTTCCCGGCCGTCCGAGGGAGATTCCCCCCGCGCCCGGCCCGGAGCCGCCCCAGCCGATCCTGGCGGCGGCCTGGTCGCCCCGCGAGGCCGGATCCCTGGCTCTTGGACGGGTCGATGGAACGCTCGAGCTCTGGCGCCCCGGCGCCGACCGGCCGAGCCCGCTCGGCAACCTCGGCGGCGAGGTCCGCGCGGTCGCCTTCTCGCCCGACGGCAAGTGGCTGGCCGCGGCCGGCGATCACCCTCGGATCACGCTGATCGAGGCCGATCACCCAGGCCAGACAACCCCCCTGGCGACACTCCACGGCGAGAGGAGAATTCGCCCCCATCACACCGAGACGATCACCGCGCTGGCCTTCTGGCCCGACGGCAAGTGGCTCGCCAGCGCCAGCCTTGACTCCACGGTCCGCATCTGGGACCTCGAACGTCGGGAGCTCTCCCTGACCCTGTCGACCCTCGACGACGGCGGCCAGTGGGTCGCCTACACGCCCATCGGAATCTTCGACGGCTCGCGCGTCGCCGAGCGACGGGTCGCCTGGCGGCTCGACCCCCGATGGTGGCCCGGCGAGGGAGACGGCCTGATCGCCACGTTCGACCAGCTTGGCAACCGGTATCGCGTCTATGACCTGGCCGCCTCGCTACGCCGAGGAGAGCCCGTCAAGCCAGCCGAGCCCCGTCCCCCCGACGGCCCAAGGCTCGTGATCGAGCCGGCCTCGCCCGTCGCAACCGGGCAGCGCGAGGTCGTGATCCGTATCCGATCGAGCACGGCCGGACTGACGGACCTTCGGCTCTATCACAACGGAGCGCCCCTGGCCGGCTCGCTCCGAAACTCCGGGCCCGATCGCGAGGCGACCATCCGACTGATCGAGGGCCGAAACGAGGTCTACGCGATGGGCGCCCGAACGCCCGACCAGCTTGGCTCGGGCGGAACGGCCGACGCGATCTCCAACCGGATCGAGCTCGTCTGCAACACCCGAACGCCCGGCCGGCTGCACGTCCTGGCGCTCGGCGTGAGCGACTACAAGGCCCAGGCCCTCCGATACGCCCACCGCGACGCCCAGGCCCTCGCCGACTTCCTCGGCCGCGAGGGGCTGCAAGGCGCCTCGGTCTCCGAGCCGATCGTCCTGACAAACGCCGAGGTCAGCCGCGCCAGGGTGGACACCGCCTTCGAGGAGCTACGTCGACGAGTGCGCAGGCGGCCGGAGGATACCGTGGTCGTCTTCCTGGCGGGACACGCCAGCGTCCGCCGCGGGCGGTTCTGCCTGCTCCTTCACGACGCCGACCTCCCCGCCCAACCGGCGGTCGCCAGCGAACTGCTGGCCTTCCGCGGCCCGACGGAATCCGACGCCGCGCGGGCCCGCGGACAGAACGATCCCACGGTCCTGCCGTATCTCGGCGTTCACTTCCAGCTCGCGTCCGTCGAGGCGTTGCAGCGGTTGGTCATCATCGACGCCTGCCAGGCCGAGGCCATCTTCGACGACCTCCGAAGCCGGTCCGTCGCCCGCCGAGCCTTCCAGCAGATGGCCGATGAGGCCGCTCAAAAGGCCCGGACCTCGTACATCCTCGCCACCCGACGCGGCGAGCGCGAGGCCGAACCGCGCGACCTGGAGCACGGACTGCTCACCTATTCCCTGCTTCGCGGCCTGGGCGAGTCCGGGCTCCGGCGGCCGGCGGGGCTGGCGATCTTCGACGAGTTCCCCACCGCCGACCTCGACCGCGACGGCTGGATCCAGGCCGACGAGCTCCGACGCTACGCGCGCCTGACTGTCCCGGCGCTGGCCGAGAGGTTCGAGGGCGCCACCCGGGGCGAGGCCGGTTCGCCCGCTCCAGAGCCCTCGGCCTCGATCGCCGCGGATGTCGACGACGCCTCGTCGTTCCGGCTCATCCCGTCGCCCAGAGGCGTCCGTCAACCCGCACCCTGAGACTCAACGGCCAGCCGCCGCCAGCCCTTCCGCCGGACGGAGCTGCGGCTCGAAAATCCGGATCAGGCGCGGCTGGATGTGTTCCGGCGGGTAGAAATCCGCCTTCTGCCGACGGCCCGTCAGCGTCTCGACCTCCCGGATCACCACCCCCTGAAACTCGTCGAGCGTCGGCGATTCCAGCCGGCGGCCGGCGCCTCGAATCGTGACCGAGTCCTGGATCGCTCGGGCGAAGACGCTCAACCGCTGGGCCCGCTCGCGCTCGCTCTTCTCCTGCTTCGAGGCGATCATCACCATCACTCCGATTTTCTGGAGCGCCCGGACCCAGTCGGTCAGGTTCCGCTGAGACTGCCTCGGCAGCCGATCATGCACGCCGTCCAGGAAGAGCAGCACCAGGGCCCCGCGATCGGCCAGATAGCGGAGATCCTCCGTGATCCCTCGCGTGTCGACGGCCGCCTCGGCGGCGCCCGGTCGCCGGGCGTCGGCACCCAGCAAAATCGAACCAGACCCAAGATCGAGCAGGTACGATTCGAGCATCAGGAAGACGGTATCGCCCGCCCGGATCTTGCCGTCGATCGCCTGCTGCTTCAGGTCGACGAAAACCTCGCGAATGCCCTGCGCGCTCGCCCCCGGATTGTGCGGCGCGACCCGGACCTCGCGGTCGATCCGCGAGGAATCGAAGCGGTTCAACCGACCACGCTCGCGCAGAAACTCCGCAATCACATCGGCATCGCGGCCCGCGTATTCGATCCGGCGAATCTCCGAACCCGCGAAGTCCTCGACACCAATCGACCGGATCAGCAACCGGGGCCCGTCCGCCGGCGATGGCACCGGCGGCTCGACGGCGGGACGCAGTCGCACAAGCACCGCGCGACGACCGACAATCCCCGCGTCATCCACCGCCTCGATACTCACCGGATTCTCGCCCGGCCAGAGCCGGACCGACTCCGAAAGCACCCGCACCGGCGCCGGCGGCACCGGCGGGAAGCTCACCGGCTGTCCGGGAACGTGCCCGTTCCGAATCCGGATCGAC
>DAHZZC010000316.1 GCA_027435495.1 Planctomycetales bacterium | reverse complement strand
GAGCTTCTCAGCCGGACGGGATGAGCGACCGTTCGGCCGAGGATTCCCGGGTGATCCCTAACTTCACGACCGACCCGGTGGGACAGATTTCACCCGCCGGGCCGCTCGCGGTACGATCTCTCTTTTGCGAAACTTGAACTTTGAAGAGGTCCATGAAGAGAAACTCCCCAGGCGAGGCGAGCCATTCCATAAGGGAACGCTTCCTCCAACCTCTTGAGACGGCCAGCCGCCGCTGGAATGCGGCAACGACTTGCTGGATCATGCGTTCGGGCAAACAGGCCGGTTCCCGACGCTGGAATTTCAAATCTCAACATAACGCGCGGAGGCTTCGCGACATCAATAGATTTGGAAGCCGAGGCAAGGCCATCGGGGAGACCGTCGGGATGTGGACAACCGACACCCAGAGCTGGTTCCTGGAGCAGGTTGAGCGCGAACACATCCGGTTGCGTGCCTACATCCGGTCGATGGGGGTGCGGGCCGAGGAGGTCGACGATCTCGCCCAGGAGGTTTTCTTGCTGAGCTGGGAGAAGATCGAGGAGATCAGTCGGGAGGGCCATTTCGGGGGCTGGGTCCGCCAGGTGGCGCGTCGTCTCATCGCCAACGAACGCCGGAAGGATTCGAGGCGGAGCCGCCTGCTCTCGGATCACATAACCGATCTGCTACTCGACCACGACGACGGCGGGCCGTCGGAGGCGCCTGGCTCGGATTCCGACCCGAACCACGAGATCGAACTGGACGCCCTGCGGGATTGCCTCTCGCGGATGCCTCAGGAGCATCGCGAGCTACTCCGGAAGCGCTATTTCGAGGATTTGAGCCCCGGGACAATCGGGGGCGTGCTGGGGAAATCGTCGAACCAGGTCCGGCAGTCGCTTCTGCGACTCCGACGGTCACTCTTGCTTTGCATCAAGAGCCGGCTGCCGGCCCGAGCCATCTGAGGAGACGATGGACCACCAAGGGCGGAAAGAAATTGACGAGGCGCTGGGGCGGTTCCTGGACGGAGAGCCCGAGCCGACCGACAGCGAGATCCTGGCCGGAGCGATCGCCTCCGACCCGGAATTCGCCCGGGAGTTGCGCCGGTTGCTGGAACTCGACGACCTCTTGCGCCAGGATGCGGAGCCAGACGATCGGGCTTTCATGGAATCGGTCCGGATGAGGATCGTCGGCCGCCCCGATGCTGGAGATTTCCTCCGAAGATTCCACCGCTTGCCGGTCGCACCCACGGCCCCATCTCGGGCGTGGGGGCATCGGATGGCCGCGGCGGCCTCGATGGTCGCGGCCGTGCTGGCCATTGCATGGGCGACGCAGGATCGGTGGGCTCCGCGGCCGACCCCACCGGCAATCGAGCACGTGAGAAGCAAGGTCGAGTCGCCCGAGCCCTCAGCGGCCGTCCTGACCCGGCTGGTCGACGCACGCTGGGAGCCGCCCAGCGTGCCAATCGACGAGGGCGCGGCACTGGCACCTGGACACCTCCGGCTCCGTTCCGGCCTCGTCCAGCTTGAGTTCCTCAGCGGGGCCGCCGTGATCCTGGAGGGCCCTTGCGACTTCGAACTGCTCTCGCCCGATCGCGCGGTTTGCCATCGGGGGAAGGTCCGGGCGCACGTCCCGCCAGCGGCGAGCGGCTTCACAATCGCCACCCCCGATGTCGAGGCGATCGACCTCGGAACCGAGTTCGTCGTGAACGTCGACGAACGCGGCGAGGGGAAGGTGCAAGTGGTGGAGGGGGTCGTCCGGGTCCATGGCTCGCGGCCGGGCTCGCCTCTGCGCGAGGCCCGAACGCTTGAGGCAGGGCAGGGAATTGCCTACGGACCCGGCAGCAGGCTCCGCGACCTCATGGGCCAGCCGACCGGCTTCGTCGACCGCTCCCGCCTGCTCCGGATGGAGTCGGAGCACCGTCGTCGGCGATACCAGGCGTGGCTCGACCACAGTCGGGCGCTCCGCAACGACCCCGGGCTGGTCCTCTATTTCCCCTTCGAGGAACCGCACACCTGGGAACGCACGGTCCGCAACCTGGCTGGCGTCGGATCTGTTGATGTCCACGACGGTGCCGTCGTTGGCTGCCTCGGGTGCCCGGGGCGATGGCCCGATAAGTCGGCCCTGGAGTTCAAGCGGACCGAGGATCGAGTCCGGATCAACGTCCCCGGCGCGTTCGACCAGCTCGCACTCGTGGCCTGGGTCCGAGTGGAAGGTCTCAATCGGTGGCTGAGCGCGCTGATGCTCACCGACGACTGGGACCTGGGTGAGGCTCACTGGCAGATCACCTCCGCAGGCGAGCTGATTCTCGGCGTCGCCCTTCCCAATTCGCGCGACGGCGACGGCCTGCGATCACCGCCCATCCTCGGCCCGAAGGACCTCGGCCGATGGGTCCACCTCGTCAGCACCTACGACCGCCGGACCAATCGGATCGTCCACTACTGCGATGGCCGTCGCGTCGCCGAGGGCCCGCTCCGTGTCCCGATGGCCCTCCGAATCGGCCCAGCCACCCTGGGCAACTGGCAAGCCTCCCCAGGCGACATCGAGAAACCCTATCGCAGCCTCAACGGCCGGATCGACGAGTTCGCCGTCTTCCGACGCAGGCTCACCGACGACGAGGTGAATCGCATGTACGAGCTGGGCAAGCCCAGCTCCTGAA
>DAHZZC010000315.1 GCA_027435495.1 Planctomycetales bacterium | reverse complement strand
GCCCGGGCTGATCGTCCCGCCAACGCTCGTCAACGTCCCCACCGTCCCATTCCCAACCAGCAGGCCCCCCTGGAGCTGCACCGGGCCAATCGTCCCGTCCACTTGCAAGGTCGTCCCCGTGCCGACCACCGTCGGCCCCGTATACTTGCTCACCGAACTGATGTCGACCGTACCACCCCCCGAAAGCTCCACGCCACTCGTGGTCGAAATCGGATTCGATAACACGCCCGGAATATCCAGCGTGTCGTTCGTCGCAACCGTGATCGGCGTCGTCGGATCCAGCAGCGTCGTCACCAGGTTGTACGTCGACGTCCCCGGCGTCGCAAAACTCGCCGTGATCCCCGCCGTGAGAGAGAGCGTGTTCCCCGCCAGCGTGTAGCCCGGCCCGCCAATCGTGATCGAGTTGATCGTCAGACCTGTCAGATCATTGGTCGACGTCCCCGAAAGCGTCGACGGAAAGACCAGGTCATCACCATTCGTCGGCTGGCCGTTCGACCAGTTGGCCGGGTTGCTCCAGACGCCGTTATTCGGTCCCTGCCAGACATCCGTGACCCCCGCCGTCAGCGCAATCCGCTCCTCCAGCCCCTCGATCACCGGCCGATGTCCCCGACGCGCCGCCAAAACCCGACGACTCGTTCCACGCCCCAACCGCTCGCCCCAGATCTTCCCCAGCATCGATCCACCCTCCCAGATTCCACTCGGGCCCGTCCCCGTCCGTTGATCGGGCATGGTCGCACCATTGTGTGCGTGTTGCGTCCGGAAGTCCACCGGCGATCGTCGACGAACCGAGATGTAGGCGCAGGATGAGCGAGCGAGGTCGCACGGTGGATGCGGCTCTCCGGCGAGGCGAAGAGAATCCAAGATTCAGTCTACCCGCGCGATCGGGTCGAGGTCGAATACCGAAGGGGTTCCGGCGCGGGCGAGGTTCGATCTGCGACGGACGGTGCGGATCGTCGGGTCGTAGAGGAGGTTCATCGGCGACGCCCGCTTGCAATGACGCTGAGAAATGTTTAACACAGAACGGGGAAGAAACACCGATCAGGCTCGGGAAAGCGGGGAATCTGGCGATGAAGAAGCGACCGCTGGCGCTCGGGATGATCGGGATGGTGGTGATGGCGGGGTCGGTTCGGGTGATGGGCGCGGATCCGTCGCGTGAAGCGGGGGCGATCCTCGCGAACCGATGCGTCTCGTGCCACGGTCCTGAAAAGAAGAAGGGCGGGCTCGACCTGAGTCGTCGGGCCTCGGCGATGGCCGGCGGCGAGACGGGCGCGGCGATCGTTCCGGGTCGGCCGGCGGACAGTCTGCTCGTCGAGCGGGTCACCGCGGGCGAGATGCCGCCGCAGGGCGAGCTTTCGAAGGAAGAGGTCGCCACGATCCGCGTCTGGGTCGAGGCGGGCGCCTCGTACCCAGACGCCACGATCGCACCGAGGCGAGCCGGGGCCGACTGGTGGTCGCTTCTACCGATCCGTCACGAGGCGCCGCCGGCTCTCCGGGGATTCGTCACCGGATGGGCCCGAAACCCGATCGATGCGTTCGTCGGCTACAGGCTGGCAGGGGCAGGGCTTCGGCCGGCTCCCGAGGCCGACCGCCGGGCCCTGATCCGCCGGCTCTCGTTCGACCTGATCGGCCTCCCGCCGACGCCCGGCGACGTCGAGGCCTTCGTCGGCGATCGCGACCCGATGGCCTATGAGCGGTTGGTCGACCGCCTGCTCGCCTCGCCGCATTACGGCGAACGATGGGGCCGGCACTGGCTCGACGTCGTCCGCTTCGGCGAGAGCGAGGGCTACGAGACCAACATGCCAAGGTTCAACGCCTGGCCCTACCGCGACGCCATCATCCGCGCCTTCAATCGAGATACGCCCTTCCCGTGGTTCGTCCGCGAGCAGATCGCCGGCGACGCGATCGAGGGCCCCGAGGCCGACTGGCTGACCAGGGCCTCGACCGGCTTCCTCGTTGGCGGGACGCACGACATCGTCGGCAATCAAACGGAGCAGGGGATGCGGCAGCAGCGCGCCGACGACCTCGACGACATGATCACGGCCGTCGGCACGACATTCCTCGGCCTGACAATCCAGTGCGCCCGGTGCCACGATCACAAGTTTGACCCGATCACCCAGCGCGACTATTACGGGCTCCAGGCCCTCCTTGCGGGTGTGCGGCACGGCGAGCAAGCGGTCGAGCCGCCCGGCGGCGAGGAACGCCGACGCGAGGCGTCCGCGGTCGCCGCCGAGATCGCGGCCATCGATCGCAAGCTCGACGAGAGCGAGCCGATCGCCGATCCGGCCTCCGACCAGCCGAGGCGGCCGATGGTCGACCCGAGGCGGAACGTTGACCGATTCCCGCCGATCCGTTCCCGGGCGATCCGGTTCACGATCCTGGCGACAAACAACAACATCGAGCCCTGCATCGACGAACTGGAGGTCTTCACGAAAGGCCCGGACGGCTCCGCTCGCAATGTGGCACTGGGGACGGCGGGCGGGAAGGCATCGGCGTCGTCGGAGTATCCGAATAGCCCCATCCACAGAATCGTAAACCTGAATGACGGTCGGCACGGCAACAGCCGGAGCTGGATCTCTCGGTCGCCGGGGCGGGGTGTGGTGACGATCACCTGGCCCAAGCCGGCGACGATCGACCGGGTCGTCTGGGGCCGCGACCGCGAGGGAACCTATCGCGACCGCCTGGCGACCCACTACCTCATCGAGGCAGCCGTCGAGCCGGGCGGATGGCGGGTCGTGGCGACCTCGGGCGACCGGCCGAGTTATGTCGAGAGCGCAGCGAACCTCGCCGAAGGCTCGCCCGAGCGCGCGGAATGGATGAAGCGTCGCGAGGAGCTGCGCGTTCGGCTGGCGAGCCTGGGCGGGACGGTCAAGGTGTTCGCCGGAACGTTCGACCGGCCCGGCCCGACGCACCTGCTCGTCCGCGGCGACCCCATGCGCCCGGGCGCTGAGGTCGTCCCGTCGGGCGTGGCGAGCGTTCGGCCGAAACTGGTGCTCAATGTCTCAGCGCCCGAGTCGACCCGGCGCGAGTCGCTGGCACGCTGGATCGCCAATCCCGAGAACCCGCTCCCGGCGCGCGTGATGGTCAACCGGCTCTGGCACTATCACTTCGGCCGGGGGATCGTCTCAACGCCCGGCGACTTCGGCTACAACGGCGCCCCGCCCTCGCACCCCGAGTTGCTCGACTGGCTCGCCTATACTTATATCCAGAATGGATGGCATTTGAAGCCGCTCCAACGGATGATCGTGCTCTCCTCGACGTACCGGCAATCGGGCCGGCTCGACGCGAAGGGAGAGGCAGTCGACCGCGAGGATCGGCTGCTCTGGCGGGTCTCGCCAAGGCGGCTGGAGGCCGAGTCGATCCGCGACGCGATCCTCGCGACCAGCGGCCGGCTCGACCCTCGGATGGGAGGCCCCGGATACAACATCTGGGAGAAAAATTCGAATTATGTCGCGGTCTACAAACCGAGGGACGAGCTCGGCCCCGACGCCTTCCGCCGGATGGTCTACCAGTTCAAGCCGAGGAGCCAGCAGGATCCGACCTTCGGCGCCTTCGATTGCCCCGACGCCGCGCTCGTCGCCCCGAGGCGGAACGTCTCGACCACCGCCTTGCAGGCGCTAAACCTGCTCAACAGTGGCTTCGTGATCCGCCAGTCCGAATCGTTCGCCGACCGCCTCCGATCGGAGGCCGGCGCGGACCCGACCGCGCAGGCCGATCGCGGGTTCCGGCTCGCCTTCGGACGCCCACCCGCGGCCGAGGAGCGCCAGGCCGCCGCCCGACTGATCGCTTCGTACGGAACGCCGGCGTTCTGCCGGGCCCTGTACAATGCGAACGAGTTCGTGTATGTCCCCTGAGCCGAGGGAGGGCCGATCATGGAGACCGGGACGATGGGCGTGGTGATGGTGAAGGCCCTCATCGAGAACAATCGCGATCTCATCGCTGCGGAAGAGCGGCGACTGGCGCCCGAACAGGTCCGCCGGATTGAGGTTGCCGATGCGAGAGTAGACACCGGGGCGACCCTTATCGGGCTTCCGCTCCGGATGATCGAACAGCTCGGCCTGAAGCGGATCCGGACCGTCGAGGCGAAGACCACCGCCGGGCTTCGGTCGTTCGGACTTTACGAGCCGGTCAAGATCACCATCCAGGGGCGCGATTGTGAGGTCCGTGTCTCCGAGGTCGCCGACAACTGCCCGGTGCGGATCGGATACATCCCGCTCGAACAGCTCGACTTCGTCGTCGACCCCCGAAACCAACGGCTGATCGGCAATCCGGAGCACGGCGGCCAGTTCATGATCGATATGTTCTGATTCAGGGATTCGAGGGAGGGCCGATCGTGGAGACCGCGACCGTGGGGCGAGTTGTTGTATCGGCGAAGATCGAGAATGTCATCGACCTGTATGCGGCGAGCAAGGGTCAATTGCCCGATGACCAGGTTCGACGGATTGAGGTTTCGGATGCTTTTGTCGACACCGGCGCGAGCCATCTCGGGATGCCGAAGCCGATGATCGAACGGCTGGGGCTCTCGCAAATCACGAAGGGCCGCGCGAGGACGACCGCCGGCTCCCGCGAATTCGGGATTTACGGCCCGGTCAGGCTGACCGTCCAGGGGCGATCGTGCTCGATCGACGTCGCCGAGGTCGCCGGGGATTGCCCCGTGCTGATCGGGTATGTCCCCCTGGAACTTCTCGACTTTGTCGTCGATCCCCGAATCCAACGGCTGATCGGAAATCCAGACCACGGCGGCGAGTTCATGATCGATATGTTTTAATACCATTCTAAATCCACGGCCTTTGGCCGTGCGACCCGAAGAGCTTCGAGCGATCCGGCGTGCTTTCCTCCGAGAAACGATTTGAGATCGGCCACGCCGATGGAAGACGTCAAGCAAACGTACGACCGAGTCCGTG
>DAHZZC010000314.1 GCA_027435495.1 Planctomycetales bacterium | reverse complement strand
CGTGAGTAGCTTTTTGTTGCAATGGTGTCGGCAAAAGTAAAGAAGCGGGTATTCTCTCCGCGTTTCACAGCGAGTCGCTCGATCATCAGGCTATACTCGTGGTCGAGCATCGTGTCGAGACGGCCACGACTCACGTACCGTCCGGCGACGCCGTAGATCGCGTCGGAGACGGTCATGTCATAGGCTGACATGCTTTTGGCGATCGTCCCGGCCGCCCCGCCAACAAGGAAGAACCAGCGAACGACCTCCTGGCCAGCGCCGATCTCGGCGAAGGTCCCGTACTTGGTGTTGTCCAGGTTGATCTGGACGGCCTTCTGGTGGGTATCGAGCCGGTTGGTTTCCATCGGGCCTCCGCGACACGCGCCGAGATGGACGGCCCGGCGCGCCGGTCGCGCGGGTCCGCCGATCTCTGCCCTACTAATATGGCGCGGTCACCCGCCCGCGCGAAGGACGAGACGGTCCCAGATGGTCGGATCGGCCGATCCTCGATCGTCGCGCCGGCCCGCCGAGGGTAAAATCCACCGGGCTAATCTCCCGACATCGTCGTCGGGACAACCGGCCCGGAAAACCTGGAGCATTTCCCTTCATGGCGATTTCGGACTGGCTCTTCGGGCGTCGACTCGCGACTCTCGACGAGGGCCATCAGCGTGTGGGCGTCCTGGCCGGAATCCCGATGCTCGGCCTCGACGCCCTGGCCTCCGCAGCCTATGGACCTGAGGCCGCGCTCACGCTGCTCATACCGATGGGGGCTGAGGGGGTCCCTTACATCGGGCCAATCACGATCCTGATCCTGGGCTTGCTCGCGGTCGTCTATCTCTCTTACCGCCAGACGATTGCGGCCTATCCGCACGGCGGGGGCTCGTACACGGTGGCGCGTGAGAACCTCGGCACGGCCCCCGGATTGCTCGCTGCCGCCGCATTGATGCTCGACTACGTCCTGGTCGTCGCCGTTGGGATCTCGGCCGGGATTGGTGCCCTGGTCTCGGCGCTCCCGGGGTTGCAACCTTTCACCCTTTCGCTCTGCCTCGCGACCTTGGCCCTGATCACGCTCGTGAACCTCCGCGGCGTGAAGGAGTCGGGCCTGGCGTTCATGATCCCGACCTACCTCTTCGTGGTCTCGATGCTGGGCGTCCTGGGGCTGGGAATCTACCGGGCGTGGGCGTCGGGCGGGCATCCCGTGCCGGTGGTCGCGCCGCCGCCGATCGGTCCGGCGACGACCGGGGCCTCTCTCTGGATCCTGATGCGGTCGTTTGCCAGCGGATGCACCGCGATGACCGGCGTCGAGGCGGTCAGCAACGGCGTTTCGGTCTTCCGTGATCCGCCAGTCCGCTACGCGAGGCACACGCTCACCGCGATCATCGCGCTGCTCGGGATTCTACTCGCCGCGATCGCCTACCTCTGCCGGGCTTACCAGATTGGGGCCACAGAGCCCGGTCACGAAGGATACCAGAGCGTCCTTTCACAACTCGTCGCGGCGATTGTGGGCAACGGATTCGCTTATTACATTACGATTGGAGCCGTCCTCGCAGTGCTGGCGCTCTCGGCAAACACAGGTTTCGCTGATTTCCCGAGACTCTGCCGCGTGATCGCGCAGGACGGATACCTGCCAAACGCGTTCGCCCACCGTGGGCGCCGGCTGGTCTACTCGCACGGCATTCTGGTGCTGGCGGGGCTCTCGGGGGCGCTCCTGGTCCTGTTCCGTGGGATCACTGACGCATTGATCCCGCTCTTCGCCGTGGGGGCGTTCCTGGCGTTTACGCTCTCACAGGCGGGGATGGTCGAGCACTGGCGACGTGTTCGCGGGCCGGGTTCGACCAGGTCGATGGTCATCAACGGTCTGGGCGCCGCCTGTACGGCAGTCACGCTGGTGGTCGTGCTGATCTCGAAGTTCGCCGAGGGGGCCTGGGTAACAGTCCTCCTGATCCCCATCTTGCTGGCGGCCTTCGCGAGCGTCCGGGTGCACTACCTGTCGGTCGGACGCGAGGTCCGGAGCGAGGAACCCCTCGACGCAGCACACCTGCAACCGCCGATTGCACTCCTGCCGATCCGGGGCTGGAGCGCCATCACGCGGAAGGCCCTTCGGATCGCACTGAAGATCGCGCCGGACGTCTATGCGCTGCACATTGCCGGCGACGAGCAGGCGGTCCTCGACCTGGAGGATACCTGGCAGCATCGGGTCCGCGAGCCGGCGAGTGAGGCTGGTATCGAGCCCCCCCGGCTGATCGTGATCTTCTCGCCGTATCGCCGGCTGTATCAACCGCTGATCGAGGTCGTCGGCGACCTGCAACGATCGCATCCCGGCCGCGACATCGCCGTGATCGTCCCCGAACTCGTCGCCACGAGATGGTATCACTACTTGCTTCATAATCAGACTGCGGCCATCATCAAGGCGTATCTTCATTTCAGCGGGATGCGAAGAGTGGTCGTGGTCAGTGTCCCCTGGTATTTGAACGATTAAAAAATCGTCTAGAATCCTGGCCCATAAACCCAGATAAGGTCGAACGAATGATCGCGTGTGATGCCGCGGGAGCGATGGTATGATCGACTGTCATTGGGCCATGTTCGGTGTGACGGTCAACGGACGCTGGCATCCTGGGATCGGGGATCCGACCGTCCTCGGCTGGGTGACGGTGGCCGCCTATCTTCTCGCGGCCGTCGGTTGCACAATGGCCGCGCGCCGGGAGCCGAAGCTCGGCCCGGTCGACCGCGATGGAGTCCGGGTGTACTCGCGATTCTGGCTCGTCCTGGCGGTTCTCCTCGTGGCGCTGGGGATCAACAAGCAGCTCGACTTGCAGACCTTTGTCACCCAGGTCGGCCGCGACCTTCTTCGGGAGTCAGGACTGTATCAGGATCGGCGTGGTCTTCAGGTCGTGTTCATCTCGGCCGTCGCCCTGACGTGCCTGATCGGGCTGTTCGGGTTCTCCTGGGCAGCACGTCGTCGCCTGCGCACGCGATGGCCCGCAGTGGCCGGAATGATTTTCATTCTGGGCTTCGTGACGATCCGTGCGGCCTCGTTCCATCACATCGACGCCTTCCTGGGTGGCCGGATCGGCGGAATGAAGTGGAACTGGATTCTCGAGCTGGGCGGGATCTCTGCCGTGGCCGTGTCGGCCTTCCGGGTCGCGCGGCTCACCCCGACGCCTCGCAAGCGCCCCGAAGGCGCGGCTGTCTATCGATACTGGATCGACCCGCGATGAGCTGGAGGTGGAACCGGTCGGCAT
>DAHZZC010000313.1 GCA_027435495.1 Planctomycetales bacterium | reverse complement strand
AGAGCCCGAACCAGGTATGCGGAAGGCGAACGGTCCTTCCAAGGCGGTCGAGGCCGATCCCGCCGAGCATCGAGAGTGCGAATGCGATCCAGAGCGAGAGCCGGCGATTGTCCGTAACGTCGAGGACCGGGCAGGCGCGGAGAAGGTTATCCACCGGTGGCATCCGGAAGGCCGCCAAAGCACCGACGATCGCCAGCGCCACCAGGAACCTTGCATGCGGGTTTCGTCGGCGCGTCAGCACGCCGACCGGGGCAAGCCAGACCAGGGTAGCGAGTCCGGCGTAACCGCCCGCTGATTCATTGAAATTGTGGACCCCCAGCGCCCTGGCCAGGTTGGGATGCCCCTGTCGCTGGCTACCGTAGAGATAGGGGATCGCCGTGCAGGCGGCGTCGAGCAGTCGGGGCCGAGCAATCGACCACCAGGGAGGCGTCTCGCGGAGTCGGTCTCCCCAGACTGGGCTTCGCGAGAGGTAGGCCCCCAGCGGCAGGATCTGCACCGCGGCCAGGCCGAGGCCAAGCGCCGTTCCGGCCGACCAGGCGAAGGCTAAGGGCCGACGTTCGACGGCCCGCGTCCCAGCGATTCGCCAGACCACATAAAGAACACCGGCTAGTAGAACATGGGCGCTTGTCTGGATGTGTCCGCCCAGGATGACGACCGCCGTCGCGACGGCCAGGATCGCCACCGATCGCCTGCTCGGCCAGCGGAAAAGCCGGTCGACAGCGACGAGCAGCCAGGGCATCCAGACGGCGACAGACGTGACCGGAAAGAGCAGCCAGACGACCAGAAATCCGGTGAACGGGTAGGTCAGGCCAGCGAACCACCGTCCCCATCGACCAAGTCCCCACGACCGGGCAAGCAAGAACATCCCGATCCCCGCCGCGAACAGCCGGCCGACGGCCATCCAGGCGTAGGCGTCCGGCAGGCTGCCAAGATAGGCGATCAGGTGAAACGGGTCGAAGACAGCGCTCTGGCCGTTCGCCAGATGGGGGGCGCCGCAGCCAGAGTACGGATTCCAGAGAGGGAGCTGTCCGGACCGGATCATACGGCGGTCGAATTCCAACCAAGGCTGGAATTGCAGGACCGGGTCGATCAGCAACCGATTTGCCGGCCTGGTTTGCTCTCCCTCGCCGCTCTCGCGGAAACTCACCTCGGCGAGTAGGACATCGGCCGGGCTTAGCACCTTCCCACTGACGATCGATTCATGGAAGAACGCGGAGAGGCAGGCCGCGAGGGTCAGGCCGAATGCCAGCAGTTCGCGCCCTGATCGCCTCACGAATGGCCTCCTTGCTCGATGGTGTGCGTCGATCCTGACGCCGTCGGAGTATGATTCTAAACGGGATCGCCCCGGCCGACAATTCGAGTTGGAGGGTACGGAGGGGCGAGATTCGGCACCGCATTTTCTGGTCAAATCTTTTCCGCGAAGGTCGAAAGAGATGTCTGACCGGAGCTCCTACCATGGCCCAGCCTGCCGACACCAGCGAGCCCATGCCCCTGTCCACCGCCGCCGACCTGGTAAACCCGCTCTTGAAAGTCTCCGACGCCATGACTCCCGCGCCCCGGTCGTGCTCACCGTCCAGCACGGCGATCGAGGCAGCGCTGGTGATGCGCGACGCAAATTGCGGCGTGATCCCGGGCGTCGAGACACATGATTGGGATGTCGGCAGGGATGGCCGCCGTCTGGTTGCTCAGCGCGTCAACAGAGCCCGGGGTGCTGGCAAGCCAGGAACGGGCATCGGCCCGGGTCGAGGCCGCAGTGCTCTCGGCTGTACTGACGATGATCGGACTCTCACTCCTGAAAACTCCCCACCCGCCCGCTGCAGCCACGATGCTTTTGGTCGCTCTCGGCGGGTTCGAGCCCAACGCGAGGAGCGCAGGCGTGATCGTCCTGGGCGTCCTGATCGTCGCCGTGCTCGGCGAGATTGTTCGTTACGTCCGGCTCCGCTGGATTCCCTCGCCCTCGGCGTGAATGCGGCAGCCGTCGCCATTGCCGCTCGCGGACAGCGAAGAAGAGGACTGGCAGGAAGACATCGATGACCTCGTCGGCGATCAGGAGGCCGCCGAGCACTGGCGCCGCCATCGGCCGGATGACCTCAGCGCCAACGCCCGAGGCCCACAGCATTGGCGCGATGGAGATGATCGCGGCGCCCTCGGTGAGCAGTTTAGGCCGGAGCCGATGTATCGCGCCTTCGAGTACCGCCCGACGTAGTTCATCGACCGAGCCGATGGCCTCAAGACCTCCGCGCTCCTCGATCGCCTCGCGGAGATAAACGAGCATCACGACACCGGTCTCGACCGCCATCCCGAAGCAGGCGATATAGCCGACCTGAACTGCTACGCTGAAGGGAAACCCGAAGAGACGCTGGAAGATCGCCCCGCCCGCCAGCGCCCCCAGTACGCTCGTCATCATCAGCAGGGCGTCGATCCAGCTCCGGTGCGTCAGATAAAGGATTAGCGCGATCAGGGCGATCACCGCCGGGAAGACGATGCGAAGAGTCTTCTGTGCCCGGGCCTGGTGCTCGAACGTCCCCGACCATTCGACATACATCCTGGCCGGGAGCTGGACCTTCTCGGCGACGATACGGCGGGCTTCCTCGACAAAGCCGACCTCATCGCGGCCCCGGACCCGGCACTGGACGTAGGCCCGCAGCATCCCGTTCTCGCTTTTGATCATCGAGGGCCCCTCGACCACCCGGATATCCGCGAGTGCAGCAAGCGGGATCGGCCCCGAGCGAGCCTCCGGCCCTGTCCCGCGTGGCGAGACAAGAACTTCTTTCAGCGCGTCGATGTCGTCCCGGAAGTCGCGGGCATACCGGACCCGGACCGGGTAGCGCTCGCGGCCCTCAACCGTCTGCGTGATCGGCTGGCCCCCCATCGCTGACTCGACGACGTCCTGCACGTCTCCGACGTTCACCACGTACCGCGAGGCCTTCTTGCGGTCGATCCGGATCTCGACGTAGCCCTTACCGGTGACCTGGTCGGCAAAAACATCGGCGGCGCCCGAAACCGTGCGCAGGACGCCGGCGATCTCGAGGGCGACCCGCTGGATCTCGTCGAGCCGGGAGCCGAAGACCTTCACCGCGA
>DAHZZC010000312.1 GCA_027435495.1 Planctomycetales bacterium | reverse complement strand
GCCGATTTCGACGAGGCCATCCGACTCGATCCGAAACTGGCCCGGGTCCTGGCCGATCGCGGAGCGATTCGGGGTCGTCGCGGTGAATGGAAGCGGGCGCTGGCCGACTTCGACGAGGCCATCCGACTCGACCCAGGCAATTCGGTCGCGTATACGGGCCGTGGGGGCGCCCGGGTCGAGCTCGGCCAATTCGATGAAGCGGTGGCCGATCTTGACCAGGCCATCCGACTCGATCCCGAAAACGCGTGGGCCCGGAGCAATCGCGCTGCGATCTGGATGCACCGACACGAATTCGACCGGGCCATGGCCGACCTCGACCAGGCTATCCGGATCGATCCAAAGCACGCGATGGCCTACTCGAATCGGGCTGCCATTCTGATGGAGAAGAAGGAATATCAACGGGCGCTCGCCGATGTCGAACACGCGTTGAAGCTTGACCCTCGGATGGTCCTCGGCCGTTTTCATCGAGCCCGAATCCTGGCGAAGCTCGGGCGATTCACCGAGGCGATCACCGACTACGATGAGATCGCCCGCCTCGCTCCCCGCGCGGCCCAGGCGCACAACAACCTGGCCTGGCTCCTGGCGACCTGTCCCGACGCGAAGGTACGCAACGGCCAGCGCGCCGTCGAATCGGCCCGGAAAGCCTGCGAGCTTTCCCAGTGGAAGGAGGCGTATCACATCGACACCCTCGCCGCCGCCTGCGCCGAGGCGGGTGATTTCGAGGGAGCCGTCAAGTGGCAGACCCAGGCCATCGACCTCTACACCAACCCCACAGACCGTTCCAACGCCCAGACACGGTTGAAACTCTATCGCGAGAAGAAGCCCTATCACGAAACGGCGAAATAAGGGACTCTGTCGCGAGAGTATCGGGTGGATTGTCCGACGTCGCGCCGATTCGCCATCCGCTTCCGCCGCGAGGATTCGCCCCTGTAGGAGCCTGCTCCAGATCGCGACCCGAACGGAGCTAAAGGTCTCGCGAAGATCGTCGGCGGGAGCCGGCTCCTGCACGACGACGAGAGGACGAAACAACCGACCTCAGGGTCGAGCACACGGAGGACGAACACATGCGGCGCGAGGGTGCGGGGCGGGGATGGATCGTCGCGGGGGTGGTCGCGATCGTCGCGGGTGCGGCGGTTGCGGTTGCGGCTGCGGCGGGGCCGGGACGGGCCGGTGAACGGGTTGTCGCGCGGTTCGGCGACCTTGCCCTGCGCGACGACCACAACGCCATCGCCGGGATCGGCGATCGGAGACTCGTCTATCGGGTCGAGCGAATCGACGGGCCAAAGGTCTGGCTCCGGGCCGAGGGGAAAGACCTCACCGGCTGGGTGCCGGCGTCGGAGGTCGTCCCGTTGGACTCAGCGCCCGTCTGGCCGGGCGCTGCGGGACAGGTCCGGCCGACCCGGCCGGGGATCGGACCGGCGATCGTCAGCCCGATCCGACGGGCCGAGTCGAAGAAAAAGGTCCGACACGCCGAGGCCGCCTCGGGCCGCGGCGAACTCGATCGGGCGATCGCCGAATGCGTGGCCGCCATCCGGCTCGATCCCCACAACGCCGAGGCGTACTATCTGCGCGGGATCACGTTCGAGAAGATGGAGCGGATGGATCAGGCTCTCATCGACCTCGACCAGGCAATCCAGATCGCACCTCATGACGCGGCCATGATCGCCGCCCGGGGCGAGGTCCGCCTGGCACTCAAGGACCACGCCGGCGCCCTCGATGACCTCGACACCGCCATCCGGCTCGGCTATCGCGACGCAAACGCCTATCTGGATCGCGCCTCGGTCCGGATCGCGCGCGGCGAGGCCGATGCCGCGATGGCCGACCTCGACGAGGCGATCGGCCGCGACCCGCGATCGGCCGCCGCCTATGGGCTCCGGGCCGAGGTCTGGAGGTCGCGTCGGCGGTACGATCGCGCGATCGCCGACCTCGAAGAGGCGATCCGGCTCGACCCGCTCGGCCGCGCCTGGCATCGCGAACTGGCCCGGATCCTCGCGACGGGTCCGGAGACCCGCCATCGTAACAGTCGACGCGCCGTCGACGAGGCGTCGCGCGCCTGCGACCTCGGCGGGTGGCGCGGGGCCGACGACCTCGAAGTCCTCGCCGCCGCGCACGCAGAGGCCGGCGACCTGGCCGCCGCCGCGAAGTGGCAGGCCGATTCCATCAGCCGGACCAACGACCCCGCGATCAAGGCCCGTCGCGAGCAGAGGTTGCAGGACTATCGGGCCGCTCGCCGATGAACGTGGCGATCGGTCGATCTCCGGAGGGCTTCATGTCCACCTACGAATGCGACGGCTGTGGCGCCTGCTGCGGGGCTTACCTGATCTTCGCCTCGGAGTCGGACGCCGCGCGCGAGCCCCGCATCCGCGACGAGGGGCGGAGGCTCGCCGATCACCTCGTCACGGAGCGGTGGACCTATCAGCTTTTCCCGCTGCCGTTCCACTCGTCGTGCGGCTTTCTCGACGCTGACAAACGCTGCACGATCTACGAGACCCGGCCGGAAGTCTGCCGCGAGTTCGCCGCCGGCGCTGACCCGTGTCAGGACGCCCGACGTCGCGCGGGGCTGCCGCCGCTCTCGGTCGTCGAGGTCAGTGGTCAATCGAGGAATGCGGATGCGGGCAACTCGGCTTCACGGACCACGGGCCACTGACCACGGACCACCAAAATTGGCTCACCGGTAAACCGCCACTCCCGGGATGGACTTCTTGAGCTTCTCGACGGCCTGAGGCGTGACCTTGGTGCCGATCAGGTAGACCGATTTGAGGCTCTTGAGGTCCTTCAGCGAGTCGAGGCCGGCGTCGGTGACCTGGGTCCGGCTCAGGGCGAGGACTTGCAAGTTGGTCAGGCCCTTGAGCGTCGGCAGGCCCTTGTCGTCGACCTTCGAACCGGTGAGAAAGAGCATCGTCAGGCCGCTGAGACCCTTGATGTTCTCCAGGCCGGCATCGGTGACCTGCGGGCTCATGATTGTCAGGGCGCTCAGGCTGGATAGGTCTTTCAACGGAGCGAGCGCGGCGTCGCTCACCTGGCCGTTGTCGATGTAGACGACCTGGAGATTCGGGACCGTCTTGAGGATCGCCAGCGCGTCCTTGTCGCCCGCCCATTTCTTCAGGATGTTGACGGTCGCCGTTTCCTTGCCGTCCTTCGCCTTGTCGACTGAGATCATCGCACCCTGCTTTTCCAGCTCCAGCGAGACGACCTTGTGCTGCAAATCGCCGACCTGCTTCTCCAGTTCGGCAATCCGGGCCTTGAGCTTCGCCGGGTCATCGGCCGCCGGCTTCGGGGCGGGCGCGGGGGCAGGGGCAGGCGCGGGCGCGGCGGCGGCCTTCGGAGCCGGCTTGGGCTCGGGCTTTTTCGCTTCGGGCTTCTTGGGCTGTTCCTTTTTGGGCTCGGGCTTCTTCGCCTCTTCCTTTTTGGGCTCGGGCTTCTTCGCCTCTT
>DAHZZC010000311.1 GCA_027435495.1 Planctomycetales bacterium | reverse complement strand
TTGCAAGCTCTGGCTCCGTCGGGTGACCGCACCATCTATTTCTACAACCAGGTCGACGAGGGCCTCTGGTTTTACACCCGCGGAATGCAGTTGGCGCCGGTCCCCGGCACGCAGCCGCGATACAGTAGCGCCTACGACCTGACCGCCGCCTACCAGGACCGCCGAGGAGTCGACGAGACCATCGAACGCCTCGACGCCCGCCGCCAGGAAAGGGAGAAGCAGGCGCTGCTTCGATGGCTCGACGACCGCCGCACCCCCACGCTGGTTCTGATCCGGGCGTACCTCTTCGATCGCTACGCCGGCGACCTCGCCGCCCGCGCCAGGCCGGTCTTCCGCGAGTCGGGTCTGGCACGCAACGAGCTGGTCGTGCTTCAAACTCGGGATCACTCGTCGATCGCGTCCGCCCAGACCTCGGCCCGTCACTGAGCCCGACCTCGCCACCATCCCTTCCGCCTGCGCGAACTCGACGGCCTGGCGACCGACTACCGTTGGCGTCGTCCCTGACGGTCCGGAAGACCTCGTCGTGCCGAGACGGCTGGTTGCGCGGGTCGTGACGTCGCGCTGGATTCTCCAGGCCGCATGGTTTACCCGACCGCCAGGACCGGTGCGATCTCTCGTCCTAAGTCGCTGGTACAAAACGGCGTGCGCGCTCAAGCGGCGGGTTTGGGATGACGATGAAAAGGGTGGCTCGCTGAGGTCATAAGGCCCTGGCGAGGAAACGGGAGCACGGAAACGATGGTGGCATCGAGACGAGCGGCGTGGAGCCGAAAGGCTCCGGGTCCCGGGAAGACCAGGCCGGGTCGCGATGCCATGGACGATCGAAGTTGAGATCAGGGTCGTGCGAGACGGCCGGCCGGTATCGCCGCCCTCGATATTCGCGTTACCCAAGGAGAGATCTCTCCATGTTGAAGCCATTGACGTTGAGCCTCGGCCTCGCCGTCGCCCTGGGTCTTTGCGGGGTCACCAAGGCGGGACACGGCAACAATAGCGGCTGCACGACCTGCGGCCTGGCGTCGCCCCAGGGCGTCGTCGCGAGCCCCCAGGGCAGCTACACGAGCTGCGAGAAGCCCTGCAAGCCCAAGCGTGAGAGCTGCCTGAAGAACCTGTTCCACCACCAGGTTACCTACGAGTGGGTTCTGAAGAAGAAGCACTGCTTCCACCGCGGTGGCAGCAACCAGTGCAGCACCTGCGGCACCGGCGCGGTCTATCCGACCAGCCAGGTCGCCCCGTCGGGCCAGTACGCGGCCCCCTCGGGCCAGTACGCGGCCCCCTCGGGCCAGTATGCGGCCCCGCAGGCCCACGGGACCATGCAGAAGTCGGCCTTCCTGCCCTACCGGGCGACCACCAGCATCGCCTCGGTTCCGGCCGAGATGACGCCGGCGGCCCCCAGCGGCGAGGATGTCCCTCCCGCCCCGTCGGTCGGCGGACTGCTCCTGCCGAGCGGCCGTTGATCTCCGCCTGATCCAACCTCTGACGAGGGCCGGGGCCGATCCACGGTCCCAACCCCTCAAAATCCAACGCGACGACCTCCAGATCGCCCCAGGGCGGCTGGGGGTCGTCGCGTTTCGACGCGCGCACCCGAATCGCCACCATTCCGCAGAGCACGGCCGCGATTGACAATCGGGGCGGATTGTGGATAACTCACCCCCGCGCCGGTCGCCCCTCCGCGCCTCCTCCGCGGCGGGATCGTCCGGGTTGCGGCCACGTCGTTGCGGAGGGCTGGATGCGGACGATCGATCGCCTCGCCTCGATTCCCGGCGTCTCTCGGATGCTTGACGAGGCCCGGCGCGCCCGCCGGACCCTCCGGGCTCAACACCCGGCCGTCCGGCTGGGTATGGTCCTGGCGCCGATCCTGGCGATGACCGCGGCCGGATACTGGGCTGCGGCTTCCCTGGCCCCGGTCGGGCTCAAGCCGCTGCCAACCGTCGGCACCTTCTCCGCCGACGACCTGATCACCGTCTGCCGGGCCCTCGACGCCCGCAACATCGCCTACCGACCCGACGACCGCCGCCTCCTCGTCGAACCCGAGAACTATCCGCAGGCTGCGGCCATCCTCGCCGACCTTCACGTCGGACCGACAACCATCGACGAGATTCGCGAGTCACACTGGGGCTTCAGCGAGCTCATCCAGCCCCTGGAAGAACGCGAGCGCCAGGAGCGGCTCCGTCGCGAGAAACTCATGGAAAAAGCCATCGACGACCTCGACGGCGTCGCCTGGTCGGTCGTCTGCATCCGACATCCACGCTCCGGACACCTCCGGAGCGCTCGCGTCCGGACGTCCGCCTTCGTCTACCTCGAGGGCGAGGGAGATCGCCCCCTCCCCTCAAACGCGATCCGGGCCATCCCCACCATCCTGCTCGCGAATGAGCCCGAACTGGCCGTCGACGCCATCACCGTGATGGACCGCAAGGGCCGACCCTACCTCGATCCGGCCAACCCCGGCCTCGGTAAGGAAACCCTCGACCGCGTCCAGATGGAGGAACTCCGCGACCGAATCCTCGACCGTCTCAACGGCATCCGAGGCGTGCAGGTCTGGGTCGATCCCCCCGAACACGGCACACCCGCCTCCGAGCCCGACCGGTCAAGCTCCGAGGAACGTCTCACCTCCACTGTCGTCAACAGCCCAGCCGACCTCGGCGAGCCGGCCGTGCCGCCCACACCGAAGGCTGCTCCCGCTCGCCCCGAGCCGCCCCCAATCGGCCACGTGACTGTGACCGTCCCTCGAAGCTACTACTACAGCCTGATGGTCCCTCACCCCGATCATCGCGAGCCCTCCGCCGACGAACTTCGCGAGGCCGCCCAGCGCGTCCGCGAACTGGTCGAACGAATGGTCCGATCGATGATCCCGGCCGAATGGAGCCTCCTCGTCGAGACCATCCCCGACGAACTACCGACGACCCGGACTCTGGCCCTCTCAACCGGGGCCGAGGCGCGCCGGCTGGCCGCCGACTGGGGCGTTATTGGCGCCTCGGCCGCGGCGGTCGCCATGGTCCTGGCACTCGGGTCGTGGATTCAGGCCGCACGCCGGCCGGTCGCGACCCTGCCGGTCACCTCCGGCCGACGCTACCGAGAAGACGCAGCCGACGAGCCAGGACCGTCCGAACGGGTACGCGAACTGGTCCGGCGCGACCCCGAGGTTGCCGCTGGTGTCCTTCAGCGATGGGCCACTCAGGGAGGCTCGGCGCGATGACCACGACGACCACAACCCGATCCGCCTACAGCCCGGAATCGTCCACCCCCGAACCGGCGAGGCGCGACGAGCCTCCGCCCGCCTCGAGCGCCGAGGGGATCACGCCGCTCCGCAAGGCCGCGATCGTCCTGGTGAGCCTGGAGCAGTCGCTGGCCTCGCAGCTTCTTTCGCACCTCGACCGCTCCTCCGTCGAAATGATCACCTGGGAGATCGCCCGGCTCGACCGCGTTGCCCCCGCCGAGCGCGCGGCCGTCCTCGACGAGTTCTATGGCCTCGGCCTCCGACGGCTCTGCTTCTCGTTCGATGACCTCGTGAAGATGAGCGACCTCGATATCCGCTCCGCCTTCCACCGCGACGACATCGAAACCTGGGCCCTGGCCCTCGCCGGCTCGGCCGCGACCGTCCGGGCGCGCGTCCTGGGCGCCTTGCCCTCACCAACGGCCCTGGCGCTCAACCGGGCCCTCGAACAACTCGGCCCGTTCCGCCTCTCCGATTCCGAGTCGGCGCAACTGGAGATCGCCGACCGCCTCCGTCGACTCCACGACGACGGCTCGATCGAACTCCCCGAGCCCAACGGCAGTGACGAGGTCCTCGTCTGATCCGGCAACGGTCCGGGGAAGGATTCCCAATGAGACGACCACGCGAATCCTGGCAACGATCCCTCCAGGCCGCCGCACTGGCGCTCGCGATACTCTCGATCCAGGGAACCACCACCTGGGCCGACGACCCCGTGACCCCCTTGCCCGCCGCCGAACCCGCCCGACCTCCACACAGTCCCCGCCTCAGCTCGCCATCGGCCAATGTCTGGAATCGTCGTCCCGACGGCGGATGGTCAACCCTGGCTCTCGTCGCACTGACTCTGGCCGCATGCGGTGCAATCGCGATCGCCTCGCGACGAGCCGGCCATCGAGGCGCCGCCGGCGCGATGCAGGTGGTCGGGCGGGTCGGGCTCTCGCCGAGGCATTCGGTCTATCTCCTCCGGATCGGCCGTCGCGTGCTGGTCGTCGGTGCAGGCCCTCAGGGGCCGCCGTCACTGATCGCCGAGTTGGACGACCTCCCCGAGGAACCGCGACCCATCCCGAAGGGAGCTGACCTCCGATGATTCGACCTCTCCTCGACCCGAGGACCGCTCGCATCGCGGCCTGGTCGCTGGCGATCGCCGCCCTCCTCGCGACGACCCCGGCGACTCAGGCCCAGCCAAACGCACGCCCCGCGACCCCCAGATCGTCCGCGGTCGAATCCAGGGCCCGCCTCAACGGCCCGCCTGCCGTCGAATCCGAGACAACCCCTTCGGATGCCGCTGGTCTCACCAACCTCGATCCCCGCCTGCTCGGCCGATCCCTCCCGACGATCGTCCTCTTCGGACTGGTCTCCATGGCGCCCGTGGCCCTCCTGATGCTGACAGGCTTCGTCCGGATCAGTATCGTTCTGACACTCCTTCGCCAGGCGCTCGGCAGTCCCCAGGTGCCGGGCAATCAGGTCATCACAGCGCTCTCTCTGATGCTCACCGCCCTGGTGATGTGGCCCCACGGCGAGGCCGTCTATCGCGGTGCCATCGAACCCTACGCCTCCGGCCGGATGACCCCGGCCGCGGCCTGGGACGCCGGTCTCCGTCCCATCAAGGCCTACATGCTCGAACAGCTTGAATGGCGAGGCCGGCTCGACTACCTCGAAGCGCTCGCCGACTGCGCCGACGCCTCGGACTCCGATCGTCCCAGGTCGAAGTCGGTGTCCCGACACGCCGAGGACTACCCGTTCCGCGTGATCGCCCCGGCGTACCTCCTGGAAGAGCTGACCACGGGCCTTCTGATCGGATTCTATATCTACCTGCCGTTCCTGGTGGTCGACCTGGTGGTCTCGGCCGTCCTGGCGGCGACCGGGCTCTTCATGCTTCCGCCCTCCCTGGTCGCCATGCCGGCCAAGCTGATCCTCTTCGTCCTGGTCGACGGCTGGCTTCAGGTCTCAACCATGCTCCTCCGGAGCTTCGGCCCGCCAGCCGGCTGAAATCACGAAATCGAGGCGCGGATGGAACTCTCGCACGCGGTCGACTGGTCGCGACAGGCCCTCTGGATGGCCCTGCTGCTGGGCGGTCCTGCACTGATCGCCGCACTGGTGGTCGGCCTGGTGATCAACGTCGGCCAGACGCTCACCCAGTTGCACGAGCCGGTGGTCGGGTTGATCCCGAGACTGGCCGCGGTCGCTGTTGTGCTCTTGCTCGTCCTCCCCTGGATGCTCGGCCGCTGGGTCGCGTTCGCGGCCGAATTGATCGGTGCGATACCGGATCTCATCTAGATGATTTTTGTGAGAATCCTGGAAATCATTGAAGCATAAAATGCCTTCTTACTCGATGCGAGGGCCGCGGCCGTGGACGGTCCGACACCGGCGGGATGGGATGCGATGCTGGCCCCGGCCGTTCACTGGCTGATGGTGATGGCGCGGGTGCTGGGCCTCTGCCTGACCGCTCCCGGCCTGGCGGCGCCGGGGCTCTCGTGGCGGTTCCGGCTGGGGACCTCGGCGTTGCTGACAATGGTGCTCGCTCCGCCGCTCGCGGGCCGGATGCCAACCTCGAGCGACGTGATTTCCTCGGCGTGGATGGGCCTGGGCGAGGGGCTTGCCGGCGCCTTGCTGGGGCTGACGGCGGGGCTGATCGTCGCGGGGGCACGCGCGGCCGGCGAGATGGTCGCGTTGCAGGCTGGACTCTCCATGGCCACGTTCTTCGACCCCGAGGCCGGCGAGGAATCCACCGCGATCGGCCGGCTCTATGGTGGAATCGCGATGGTCGCGTTCCTGGCGATGGGCGGGCCGGTGGCGATGGTCCGGGCGCTCGCGGCGAGCTACGAGGTGATCCCGCCCGGCGGGCCGCCGATCTCGGAGTCGATGGCCGCCGACCTCTTCGGCCGGATCGGTCAGGCGCTGGAGCTGGCCTTGCAAGCCGCGGCGCCCCCGGCCATGGCTCTGATTCTGGCGGGGGTCGCGATGACCTGGCTCGGCCGCGCCGCACCCTCGGTTCCGATGCTGATTCTCGCCCTCCCAATCCGGATCGTGGCCGGCCTGGTCCTGATCCTGATCGGGCTCTCGATGCTGGCGAT
>DAHZZC010000310.1 GCA_027435495.1 Planctomycetales bacterium | reverse complement strand
CGGGAGGTCTCGTTCAGCGTCGCGGGTGAGGGAAGCTATCGGCATCTTCAGTTCGAGGGCGGGGTGCATCGTGTCCAGCGGGTGCCGCAAACCGAGGCCCAGGGCCGTATCCACACCTCGACCGCGACCGTGGCCGTCCTTCCCGAGCCCGAGGAAGTGGATATCGTCATTCGTCCCGAGGACCTCCTGATCGACGTGATGCGGTCGGGCGGACCCGGCGGTCAGCACCAGAACAAGACCGAGAGCGGCGTCCGGATCACGCACCTGCCGACGGGCGTCGTTGTCAACTGCCGCGACGAGCGAAGCCAGCACAAGAACAAGTCGAAGGCGATGCGAATCCTTCGGAGCCGATTGTTCGACCAGTTCCGTGAGAGCGCCCGGAACGAGCGCGACCAGACCCGCCGGTCCATGATCGGCTCGGGAGACCGCTCGCAGAAGATCCGGACTTACAACTTCCCGCAGAACCGGGTGACCGATCACCGAATCGGACTGACCCTCTACAACCTCGACCAGGTGATGCAGGGAAGCCTGCTCCCGCTGATCACGGCACTGATCGACCACGACCGTCGCGAGAAACTGGGCGACCTCGCCTGAGAGCCTCGGCAAGATTCCATAAAGAATGAAAAATGGAAAAAGAATGAAAAATGGAAGATTTCAGAGTAATTTTAAGAGACATCGACCTGGGATTTCTCCATCGGCCCTGATTGCATCTCCATCCGATTGCTCCCATTTGTCAGAGCACTCAAGAACGAATCTCATAAAACATCGAAGATAAAAATTAAAGAACCGCGCGGCCTCCTCAAGGCAGGCTTTCCATGCATTTTGGATAGCTGCTTTATTCTAATGAATCGATTCTTTCACAAGTTCTGAAGGTCAGCCGCCCATGGATACGCGACCGAGAACGACCACCGAAGCGGCTTCAGGCCCAAACCTCGGCCCTGAAGGGACCTGGACCGTCGGCCGACTTCTGACCTGGACGGCCGACTTCCTCAAGCGACGGGGATTCGAGAGCCCCCGACTCGACGCCGAGGTCATGCTGGCTCATGTCCTTGACTGGCCGCGGGTGCAGCTTTACACCCATTTTCCCGACGAGGTGGCCGACTCCCCGCGCGGGCGGTTCCGCGAGTTGGTCCGCCGCCGTGCCGAGGGGTCGCCGGTCGCGTACCTGGTCGGCCGAAAGGAGTTCTACTCGCTCACCTTCGAGGTCACACCGGCCGTCCTGATCCCGCGTCCTGATTCGGAGTTCGTCGTTGCCGAGTTCCTCCAGGCGACGGAGGGAGCCGAATCGATCCGTGCGGTCGACGTTGGCACAGGCTCCGGGTGCCTGGCGATCACCTCGGCCGCGAGAAGGCCGGGCGCCCGATTTGTCGCGATTGAGATCAGCCCGGAGGCCCTGGCGGTGGCCCGCCTGAATGCCGAACGCCTTGGCGTGATCGATCGAATCGACTTTCGAGAGGGAAACCTCCTGGCTCCGGTCGCCGATGAGGGGCCCTTCGACGCCGTGGTCTCCAACCCCCCTTACATTCCGACCAGCGAGATCCCCCGCCTCGAGCCCGGCGTGCGCGACTTCGAACCGCATCTCGCCCTCGACGGCGGCCCCGACGGCCTCGACATCGTCCGCCGCCTGATCGATCAGTCGATCCCACTCCTCAAACCCGGCGGCCACCTCATTCTCGAGATCGGGACCGCTCAGGAGGCCCCCGTCCGCGCCATCATCAGCGACCGCACCGAATTCCGCCTGGCCCCGACGGTCCGCGATCTCGCCCAGCACCCCCGGGTGATTCACGCAACGCGAAATTCGTAATGAGCTGCGTAGCCAAAACTGGCTTTCATTTGGTCTTTGGGTCGCACAGAACCCATTTCCAACTCTATCCACGTGGCCGTTTGGCCGGGACGGAGCGTAGGGCTTCGGGAAGTGTCTGCATTGAGGGCCATCGATCTTCCTTGCGCCGGGCGATGAGCTTGCGAAGGATCTGGCAAACCTCTTCGGAGAGCTTGGGACGAGCCTTGGCCGGGTCGAGCGGGTCGGTATTGATGCGCTGGATCATCAGGGCCGCCGAGGTCCCGCCCTCGAAGGGGAGTCGATCCGTGAGGAACTCATAGGCGAGGACGCCGAATGCATAGATATCGATCCGTTCGTCGATCGACTCGCGGCGGATGAGCTCGGGTGCCATGTATTGCAGCGTGCCGGTTCGGTTGCCCGGCCCACGGAACTCGGGAGTGTTCGGAATGGTCAGCCCGAAGTCGATCAGCTTGGCTCGTTGTTCGCGGTCGACCAGGTAATTGCGCGAATTGATATCGTGGTGAATGAACCCGGCGGCGTGGACGGCGGCCAGTCCCTCCGCTGCCTGGGCAAGGAGTTCGACCCTCTGAGCCGTCCGGGCGGCGCGAGTCTCACGGACATATTGCAGGCTCACGCCGTCGATATATTCCATCACCAGGTAGTGCTCGCCCCGGTTCGATTCACCGTACTCGAGCGTTCGGACGATGTGGGGGTGCCGGAACCGGATCGCGATCTCCCCCTCGGGAGGCCGAGCCGCATGCGCCGAGGCCCGCGCAACCGCTGCCTGATTCTTCTCCGGCAACTGGACCTTCAGGCAGATTGTCCGTCCGCTCTCGTTGTCCACCGCCCGGTAGACTCGCGACATGCTCCCTCGCGACGAGGTCTCCGCCACGATCAGGAACCGGCTCTGAAGATTCACGCGGCGCCGATGTAGCGTGTCCCCGACGGCGGGGCCAGGAGCGAATATTCCTTTCAACTTGGCGAGCATCGACGAGGTCTCCGCGTGCTCTCAGCAACGGTTCGTTCCAGCGGCCATGCGCCTCGCAGGATTTCGGAGGAGAATCCGGACACTCAGGCCGCCACGAATCAAAGCGCGACCCGACCTGTTCCTTTTCCTACCTTAACTCGACTGTACGAGTCCGGTAAAAATCGGTGACGGCGTTTTTCACAAATTCTTTCACTACTGCCTGGGTAATAGCATCATGGCATGCGCCCATAAGGCGGAGAATGCCGAACGACCATCGTCCCGACGAGCATAACATAAAATCTCGTGATTGTTGAGCGAATATCGGACCGGCTGCAACGAGCAACGATCGAGCCTTCAAGGAGGCGATGTTGGAGGCGTCACCAGCGTCACGCCAGAATTTGCCGGGGCTGGCCCTCGATCTTGAGCTCCTGGCGCCGCCGTTTCGACCTGGATGAAGCCTGCCACCTTTGCGGAGCGGCTCATTCTGGGATATCATGCGGCCAGAGTCGTTCCCTTCGGTCGGATCGGGAGGGGTCGCAATGGAAATGGGCGTGGCCGGTGGGGTCCCGCGGTCCCTTCGCGTGGGCAACGGTGCCGGTTTCTGGGGAGACAACCTCGATGCGCCCTACCTGCTGGCTCGCGAGGGCCGGCTCGACGTCCTGACGCT
>DAHZZC010000309.1 GCA_027435495.1 Planctomycetales bacterium | reverse complement strand
ACGAAATGGCCGAGGATCGACGCGAGCGAGGTGCGCGATGGACGGGCTCATGATGGATTGGCCGCTACTGGTGCCCAGTATCCTGCGGCGCGCCTCGCGGATCTACCCCGAGAAACAGATCGTGAGCCGATGGGCGGACGGCTCGATCCACCGGATGACGTACGGCGACCTCGAGCCGAGGGTCCACCGGCTGATGAATGCCCTTCGGGGGCTGGGCATTGGCCCCGGCGACCGGGTCGCCACGCTTGCCTGGAACAGCCACCGCCATCTGGAACTTTACTTCGCCGTTCCCTCGATCGGCGCGGTACTGCACACGATCAATTTCCGGCTGGCGCGCGAGCAGTTGCGGTACATTGTCCACCACGCGAAGGACCGGCTCCTCTTCGTCGACAAATCGGTCGCTGCGCTCGCGGCGGCGATGCAGCCCGAGCTGCCGGGCGTCGAACACTACATCATCATGGACGACCGCTGCCCCGAGCCGCCGGCTCGACCCGGTCCCTCGATCGATTACGAGGAACTGCTGGCCTCATCGTCCGAGCGAGCCGAATTTCCCGATCTCGACGAGAAGCAGGCGGCCGGGATGTGCTACACGTCGGCGACGACCGGCGACCCGAAGGGGGTGGTCTACAGCCACAGATCGACATTCTTGCACGCGATGGCCGGTTGCCTGGTCGACGCGGGCGGCCTCTCCGAGCGAGAGACCACTCTGCCGGCTGTCCCGATGTTCCACGTCAACGCCTGGGGCATCCCCTACTCCGCCGCGATGACGGGCGCGAAGATCGTTCTCCCCGGGTCGGGTCTGCTCGGCCAGCCGCTCGCCGAGATTCTCGAGTCCGAGCGGGTCACGACCGCTGCCGGCGTCCCGACCATCTGGAACCTGCTCTATCAGCACCTGAAGGAGAAGACCTACGACCTGTCGAGCCTGCATACCCTGCTGGTCGGCGGCTCGGCGGTCTCCCGGGCGATGATTGAGAACTTCCAGCACGATTTTGGCATCCGGGTCCTTCACGCCTGGGGGATGACCGAGACCTCACCGCTGGGGACCGTCTCAGAACTTCGGGGCGCGATGCGCTCGTGGCCCGAGGAGCAGCAACTGGAATTCCGCCTCAAGCAGGGGGTTCCGCCGATCGGCGTCGAGATTCGCATCCTCGGCGACGACGGCCAGGACCTCCCCTGGGACGGCGAACAGGTCGGCGAACTGGCCGTCCGAGGACCCTGGATCGCCTCCTCCTATTACGAGAATCCATCCGCCGGGGCCGCCTTCACCGACGATGGATGGTTCCGGACCGGCGACATGGCAAGTATCGACCAATACGGATACGTCCAGCTTCGGGACCGCAAGAAGGACCTCATCAAGCGCAAGGGAGAATGGATCTCCAGCGTTGACATGGAGAACGAGATCGTCGGCCATCCCGGCGTGGCTGAGGCGGCCGTCGTCGCCCGTCCCGACCCGGTCAACGACGAGCAGCCGGCCGTTCTGGTGGTCAGGGCGCCGGGAGCGGGGCCGGTCGAGCCGCAGGAGATCGTCGACAGGCTGGCGAAGAAGTTCGCCCGATGGCAGTTGCCGCTCCCCGAGGATATCCACTTTGTCGACGCCCTGCCGAAGACCGGTGTCGGCAAGATCGACAAGAAGGTCCTTCGCCGACAGCTTGCCGGCGGCCCCGAGCCCGGGGGAAACTGAATCGCCCTTTATCGGTGGGTGCCTGGGGCTTGCCTTGCACGGGCCGGTTTGCAGAATGTGACCAACGCCCGGCGTCTGGGCCGGGTCCGACGATCCAGGAGACGCCCCCATGAGACGGTCCGCGTCCGCCGTGCTGTTCCTCATTCTGTCGATGCCGATCCTCCGTCCGGCCGCCGCCGCCGATCGGCTGCGTGCCCGTCCGGCGGAGGTCGGTCTCGACGCCGACCGCCTCGGGAAAGCGACCGCCCTGTTCCGCGACGCCGTCGACCACAAGGAGATCGCCGGGGCTGTCCTCCTGGTGGCCCGTCGGGGGACTGTGGCGTACCTGGAGGCCATCGGCCAGCGCGACGTCGAGGCGGGCGACGCGATGACACCCGAGACGATCTTCCGGATCGCCTCGATGACCAAGCCGATCACCAGCACCGCCGCGATGATCCTCGTCGACGAGGGTCGGCTCGATCTTTCCGACCCGATCGCGAAGTACCTTCCTGAGTTCAAGTACATGACGGTCGCCCACCCGCGTCCGAAGGACTCTGGTGCCGCCTCGCCGGGGAGTTCTGTCGGTGAATATGAGCCGGTGCAGGCGTACCGTCCGATCACGGTCCGCGACCTGCTGACGCACACCTCGGGGCTTTGCTATCGATTCACTGACCGGCCGCACCTTGGCCGGCTCTACGCGGAGTCGGGCATCTGCGACGGCCTGACTCCTAGCGAGTTCACGATGGCCGAGAACGTCCGACGACTGGCCGGTCTTCCGCTGCGTCACCAGCCCGGGACCGCCTGGGAATACGGGCTGAATACCGACGTCCTCGGCCGACTGGTCGAGGTCGCCTCGGGCCAGTCGCTCGACGCCTTCGTTCGCGCCCGGATCTTCGAGCCGCTGAAGATGAGCGAGACGACGTTCTTGTTGCCGAAGTCGCGTCGCGACCGCCTTGCGGCGCTTTATGAGCCCGGGTCAGACGGGAAGATCAGGCGGACACCCGATGGGACCTCGGTCAAGGGTGCGCTGATCTATTCGGCGGATGCGGCGTACCGCCAGCGTCCCGGATATTTCTCGGGAGGTGCGGGCCTGCTCTCGACGGCCGGCGATTACGCCCGGTTCCTTCAGATGCTGCTGAACCGCGGAGAGCTCGACGGCGTCCGCATCCTCAAGGCCGAGGCTGTCGAGGCGATGACCCGCCCCCAGACCGGTGCCCTACCCCTCTGGATCATCGTCCACGGCGACACGTTCGGCTACGGCTTTGGCGTTGTCACCCGGCCCGACGATCCCAAGGGAGACCCAATCGGCACCTTCTCGTGGGGCGGGATCTACTACACCGACTTCTGGGTCGACCCGAAGGACGAGCTGATCGGGATCATGATGACCCAGGTCTATCCTTCGGGGAACCTCAAGCTCCGCGACGATTTCCACCGGATCGTCAACGCGTCGATCAGGAACTGACGAGCGAGATAGGAAGAGGGCCCCGGTGCGCCGGGGTGGCCGATGCGGTGGTCGATTCGTAATCAGATCCTCGTCCCGCTGATCGCCATTCAGGCGGCGGCGGTCGCCTCGATCGGGATCGCGACGGCCACCCTCGCCTCCCGCCGGAGCGAGGCTCAAATTGTCGACCGCCTCAACGGCGTGATCGATGCCCTCGGCAACGCCGGTTTCCCCTACACGCCCGTCGTCCTCGCCCGGATGCGAGGGCTTTCGGGCGCCCAGTTCGCCGCCTGCCGGGCCGACGGGACTGTCTCGGCGACCAGTCTCGATCGCCTCGGAATCCTTCCACCCGAACTTCGATCCCTACCGGCGACCGTCCATGTCGATGCGCTCCGCGGGAATCCCGAGGCCATGCTCGACGGCCGGCGATACCTTGTGGCCGCGCTTCGGACGCCCGGTGACCCTGAGGGCTCGTCGCTCCTGGTTCTCTACCCGGTCGAGAGCTGGCGTCAGGCCCAGGCCGATGCCGCGATGCCGCCCCTGATGCTCGGAGCCGGATCGCTCGGACTGATGCTGCTGGCGACCGGATGGGTCGCGCATCGGATCACCGACCGCATTCGCAA
>DAHZZC010000308.1 GCA_027435495.1 Planctomycetales bacterium | reverse complement strand
CAGGAAGGACAGCCAGTACCACTCCCAGCCCATCAGGACATACAGGACGATCGCAAGCCCGGCCAGCCAGCCGCCGACGACCACCAGGTTCGGACCCCACTCCGCACCGCGCGACCAGACGATGTCGACCGCCGCCTCGGGCTCGATCGGGTACGATTCCCGCGGCCTCGGCCGGGCGGCCTCGCGCGGTCGAGGGGCCGGGTGGTCCACGGTCGGGATCGGAGCGACCGGAGGATCAGAGGCGCCCACATCGTCGGGCGCGTCCGCAAGCTCGAACGACTCGCCGGCTTCCAGCGGTGCCAAGGCCCCACCGCCCGAGGGCGCGGACCTTGATGGGCCCGGCTGGTCGCGGAATAGCAACTCCGCGGCGGCAATCTCCGGCTCGCCCCGCTTCTCCGACTCGCTGCGCGGATCATCGATGGGCATGACTTCGTCTCCGACGGAGTGTTCCGTGTTCAGTCTTATCCTTGCCGTGAGGCCGGGGCCATCGACTCTTGTAGGAGGGAGCTCCTGCTCCCGACCCGGACGAAGCCAGAGGTTCCGCGAGGATCGCCGGCTGGAGCCGGCTCCTACAAAAAGGAATCGGGACCATGCGGATGGCATTTGCGGGCTCGTCCAAAACCGAAAATCTATCCCAAATATCCTCCGTCCACTTCAAGGACGCAGCCATTAATGTACGAGGCGAGCGGCGAGCAGAGGAAGACGACCGCCTGGGCGACCTCCTCGGGCCGGCCCAGCCGGCCCAGGGCGATCGATCGGGCCAGTTCCGCCCGCGCTGGCTCGCTCACCTGCGCCATCATCGGCGTGTCGATCACGCCAGGGGCCACGGCGTTGACCCGGATCGAGCGTCGGGAACACTCGCGTGCCAGGACGCGAGTCAGGGCGTGGACACCAGCCTTCGCCGCCGCGTAGTTCGATTGCCCGTGGAACCCCATCCGCGCCGCCAGGCTCCCGATCGAGACGATCGCGCCTCCGTCGCGCAGGATGGGGAGACCGTACTTGCAGCCGAAAAAGACCCCGCCGAGATCCACGTCCAGGACCGATCGCCACTCCTCGGGCGTCATCTTCAGGATCGAGCGATCCCGGAGAATCCCGGCGTTGTTCACCAGGATGTCCAGCCCGCCCCAGTCGTCGGCCACTCGTCTCATCATCGCCTCGACGGCCGAGGGATCGGCGACATTCGCCTCGATCGCCATCGTACTACCAGCGCGGGCGGATTCCAGCTCGTCGCGGACGGAATCGGCGTCGCGACTGGCCGGGCCGCCCGGGTGATTCACCACTACCCGGGCGCCGGCCCGATGCAGGGCACGCGCAATTGTAGCGCCGATTCCCTGCGAGGAACCCGTCACCAGAGCCGTCCGGTCCGAGAGGTCAATCGTGAGGCTCATTCGAAGCGAATCCCCTCATCGGTGATGCGGTACGGCAGGATCTCCTCCGAGCAGGGACTGCCGCGGTGTTTCACCACCGCGAGCGCCCGGCCGAACCGGCCCTCGTGTCGCGTCCGGCCCATCAGGACAATCGTGTTGGCATTGGCGAAGATGTCGCCCTGGCTGATCGGCTGCTCCAGCAGTTCGTCGAGCATCACCTGAGTGGTCGTGTAGAGGTACACGCAGCCCACCTGCCTGTGGTCGTATCGGTGCGCGTGGACCTCTGGCTCGAACGTCCGGTACTTCTCGCGGAGCCACTCACGCGCGGCCCACTCGTCCTCCTTGCGGAGGACATGATGATAAAGATACTCGAAGAACTCGAACTGGATCGAGTCGCTGAACCGGTCGGTGGGCTCCAGGCCGTCGAAGACGATCCGGCGCGTGCCGCGTGCCAGGTGCTGGTAGAAGAAGCCGACTGAGCACCGGAAGATTCGGGCGAGGTCGGTCTTCCAGACGTGCCACTCCTCCGATTCGAGGTCGGTTCGGGTGACGCGGCGTCCGGCGCGGTCGATGGGGTGGAAGTAGTCGCCGATCGGGCGGGTGGCGTCCCAGGCGTGGCTGAAGTCGGGGGTGAGGGAAAGGGGGTAATCGGTCAGGTCCCAGCCGAAGAGGCGGTGGGCGTAATCGGCGTGGTTCTGGGGGTCGCCCCGGCTGGTGAGGTCGCAGAGGATCCCCCGCTGGCCCTCGACAAGGCGCCCGGAGTCGGCCCATTTCAGGCCAAGTTGCGTTTTACCGATCCCGGTTGTCCCGGCGAGGACGGTCAATGTGCCCGGGAGCAATCCGCCCCCGAGGGCCCGATCCAGTTCCTCGATCCCGAATGGCTGTCGAGCGTTGGACATGCGCATCTCACGAGCCGGCCGACGGGGGCCGAACCGGCCCCGGTCAAAACCCCATTGTGGGGGAGCGTTTCCGGCGCCGACAAGGGCGCGCCGCCGAGTTTCCCGATCGGCATGAAGTTCAGGTCGGCGGATGCCGAATTAATCCTCAGAACCCGCAGGATCCGGCGAGCCCCGGCCGATCCGCGTGGAATGGCGGGTCAGGCAAGTTCAGGCGAGGGGTCCGAACCGACCGAGGACGATCGGCCGTGAAGTCTCGAGGTAGACGCATGATGAAGCGATCCACGAGCGGGCTCCGGCCAGTCCTGGCGACGTTGCTCCTCGTGGGGACGGCCGCGACGGCTGCTGGTCAGGCGATGGCGCCTCGTCCCGCGACGACCCCCGCGCCCCCGCCGGCGATGCCGCCGGTCTTTGCCGAGGATCGGCCGACGATCCCCTCGCCCCGGCCGATCTTCCCGACCCCGATGACCACTCCCGGCGAGAAGCCCGGGGCCAGGAAGCCCGAGGCCGAGGTTGTTCCTCGGGTGATCCCGCTCGGTCCCGAGGTCGACGCCCAGGGTCCGGCCGTCGTGCCCCCGCGTCCCCGAATTATCCAGTTTCCCCGCGATGCCGGAGGGCTGGTTCCGGTTCGACCGAGTGTCGCCATGCCTGCGCGCAACGATCATGAGGTTATCCACGACATCAATAATCTGATCGAGGCGGTCAGCGACACCGAGGC
>DAHZZC010000307.1 GCA_027435495.1 Planctomycetales bacterium | reverse complement strand
GTGTGCCAGTAGACGACCGAGAACCGCAGATGCTCCTTCATCGTCTTCCCGTCGATCACCTCGTCGGGATTGTAATGCTTGAACTCCAGCGGATTCCGAGACTTGGGACCGCCGTAAGTTATCTTCGGGACGTCGGGGAAGAACTCGGACATCGATGCGACCTGACCTCTCTTCTCTTTCGCATCCGGCGATGGCAATTGTGACAGCCACAAGCGCCTTAATTTAAAGAAGACAGCCCGGACGGGGCAAGCCCCCGGTCTCTCAATTGGGGATGGTGATTGGGTCATTCTGGCGCTCTTGCCGAAGGAGCGACTGGGCGGTATCTTGTGAAGTACAACAGTGATGGACGGATCGAAAATCGAATCCGAGCCTCGGGCGGCTAACTCAGCGGTTAGAGTGCCATCCTCACACGGTGGAAGTCGCTGGTTCGAATCCAGCGCCGCCCATAGAATGGAGCCCCGCCGCGGAAATCTCTGCGGCGGGGCTTTTTCCATGCGCCTGCAATGGGGCCACGGTCAAACAGAGCGTGGGAAAGCCGCGTCCTCGCCGGGATTTGCGGCCCATCGGGATTTCCCGAGACGCCAAAAGCGAAAGGGCCCGGCGGGGTGGATCGCATCCCCGGCAGGCCCTTGGCTCGACTGCCGAACGTCCCACGATCAGTCGTTGTCGGCCACTCCCGCGAGCGAGGGTTCCATCGCCTCAACCCGGATCGGGAGCCGAGAGACCGGCGCGGGATAAGAAGGCGACTCGACCGGCTCGGGCCGGGGACGGCGGCGGAGCATCGCCGCGACCATCCCTCCGACTGCGTCGGTCGGCAGGAACGACGAGCATCCCACCAGCATGATCAGCCCGAACGTCCACATACCCAGGCAGAGCCCGATCCCGAGGTGCATCACAACCCCGCCCAGCAGCACAATCGGCTTCCACCTCGGCCGCCAGATCAGGGAGACGAAGCTGATCTCCCAGACGATCGTGATGTGCGTCGCCAGATTGATCAGCCAGGGATGCCAGGCCATCCAGGTCATGTCAAAGGTTTGATACTCGTAATTGGCGAACGCCCGCCACATCGCCTCACCATTCCACCATGCCTCGCCCTGGAGCTTCGAGATGCCGGCGAAAAGGTAAATGACGCACATGTGGACGTTGATCAGCCGGAGCGCCAGGTTCGCACTGGCACTCGGCTCGGGACGGTCCCCAATCACCTGCCCGCGACGACGCGCCAGCCATCGGTCAACCGAGAGCGCCGCCCCGCTCGGGCCGATGGAGAGGTAGAGTGAGAGCATCGCGTTGATCTGGTCGAGGCCGAACGTCGCCGCCGGGGCCCGATACGCGTACGAGACCGTGATCAGGAACGAGAGCACCGAGGTGATCCGGCTCCGGAACCCCACGGTGAACATCACCAGGATCACCATCGAAAGGGCATGGGCCGGCCAGATCATCCCCTGCGGGACCAGCCACCAGAAGGAATATCGGTAGGCCCCGGTCGAGATCGCTCGGACCAGCGGCTCGTTTAACCAGCTCGTCTCGCCGAAGAAGTCGGGGAGAACCAGCCCCCAGACCGCGTGCGTGTAGACCAGCATCAGGCCGGTGAGAATCCGGATCACGCCCAGCAACGTTGGGTCGGCCGGCCGGAACCAGAACGCGTCCCATCCCTCGGACGAGGCGCGGGCGGAATCCTTCAAATAAGCGACCATCGCAGCGCCGATGCGGCTCATTCGAACACCCCCAGTTCTTCCTCGTCGTAGCTCTCGGGCTCGTCCAGCCGGCCGCCTTCGCGCACCTTTTCCATCGTGGGGAGCTGGTGAATCCGCTCAAAGAGCGTGACCTTGACGGCGTCGTGCTCCTGAGCGATCCGGTGGGCGTACGACTCCTGCCAGAGTTCCTCGAGACCCTCGGGAGCCTCGCTCATGCGTTCGGTCAGCATGAAATATCGGTGATACAGCAATCGTGGCTGTGTCTTGCGGTCGGGGATCACACCCTCAACGACCGTTCCGTCCTTCCGCTCGGCGACGTATCGAATGAGCGTGCTCTCGACCGGCTCGGGAGCGAAGAAGTGGTAACCGTGATCGAGGTAGAGAGCGCCCAGGTAGGGCATCAGGTAGCCGCAGAGATCGCTCGCCAGCTCCGAGGCCGGTTCCGTGGCCGCGGGGGATGCGACAATCGCCACGAGATGCAGGACCAGCCAGGCACTGACAACCCTCCGCACCCATCGCCGCTGGAGCCCCCTCAGCCGCCTGGCATCGAGGGGCGCACCGCGATCATCGACGTCACCGCCGTTCACGTGAAAGTTCCCTTCAGGTTTCGGAAAGACGGGAGGGGAAAACAGGAGGGCCGGCGTGCGCGGGGCTCCGGGAGAATCCGCCTCCCCGCGCATCGATCCGAGAAAGGAACAATCCGGCCCGCCCGTCAGGCGACGGCGGGCCGGGCACAGACGCACTCAGTAGGAGCCGCCGCTCGAACCGCCCGAAGAACCGCCGGTCGAGCCGCCCGAAGAACCACCCGACGAACCGTGGTGCTTGTTCATCTTCGACTTGTGCTGGTGCTTGCTGGCGCTGCTCGAGCCGCCGCTCGAGCCACCGCTCGACGCGTAGTAGCCACCGCTCGACCCGCCCGAGGAGCCGTGGTGCTTGTTCATCTTCGACTTGTGCTGGTGCTTGCCGGCGCTGCTCGAACCACCGCTCGAGCCGCCGTTCGACGCGTAGTAGCCACCGCTCGATCCGCCGCTCGAGCCACCCGAGGAGCCGTGGTGCTTCTTCATCATCCCACCGCTCGATCCGTGGCCGGCGAAGGCCGAACCGGTCGCCAGCGTGATCGTCAGCGCGCCCAGAGCAGCACCCTTGAGCAAGGAACGCAGAATCGTCGTCATGGAGAATCCTCGTGTTGCGAACCGCAGTTGTTGAAACCTCATCACGGTGCGGGACCCGAAGCCCCGTACCTTCCCCATCCGGGTCCACCCCGACCGACGCGATCGCCCCACCCCGGACGCCCTCGCACCGACCGCAATGCACCCCGCTACCTACCCGGGAACGCTTCCCAGCCGGATCAGACCCGTTGCTCAGCCGATCGGACCACCGATCGACCCGGTCGCTTCCAACCAGCCCCGGACCCGTTGTGAAGGTCCCCGTCTCTCGCGATGCCTCGTGTCCGGGGAAGGTAGCCGGCTCAATGATACTGGATAATCTGGGCAATGCAAACAGATTGGGAAGCCTATGAAATAGAAATTGGAGGGGAGGATCAGCAAGGATGACCCTTGTGGGTTGGAAATGGGTGGGGTCGAAGGATTTGAGGATCGGGGGAGATTTCCAGGGAATCGCCTGTGGTCCGATCGTCGAGCGGGGGTGGGATGGAGAGGGGATGAGATCGGGATGGTGGTGAGAGGGATTCGGGGTTGGGAAAGCGAGCAGGTAGTGCGGGCCGATGGGGCCTGGTTGTCGCTCATTTGAGTAGGGAAGGAATCCGAGTGGGTGGAGACGGTCTCTCCACTGGCGTGAATGGGCCGCGTCGATCAGAATAGGTGTCGATCCCATCCGATCCCGCTTCGCGAGCGAGGGCTCTCCTCGATGCTGGCACGCATCTTTCGGTTTGGTACCCGCCCGATCACTCTCGTGGTCGCGATGGCGGCTGTTGGCTCGGGCCTATCGGCCTGCTATGTGACGAAGGCTGGTCCCTTCGCCGAGCGCCGGACGGCTCGTGAGATCTATCGATTTGTCCGGGTTGAGCGGACGGCTCTGGAGCCCTCGCTGAAGGCGCCTGGGCGGGTCGAGAGCTCGAAGCGGACGATCATCAAGTGCGAGCTGGAGAATCTCTCCAGTGGGGCGGTTGGGACGAATGCGTCGTCGTCGTCCGCGGCGATGGCCGCCGCGAGCGCGGGAGCCGGCGGAGCCTCGACGATGATCTCGCTTGTGCCGGAAGGAACTGTGGTGAACAAGGGCGACATCATCGCTCGCCTCGACGCCTCGAATTACGAGGAGATGCTCCGGCAGCAGACCATTGTCGTGGAGCAGGCGAAGTCCAGCCACCTTCAGGCTCAACTGAATGTGGAGATCGCCCAGATCGCGTTGCGCGAGTACATGCAGGGCACCGTCAAGCAGACGATCGAGCAAATGGAGGCCGACCTTAGCCTGGCCCGCGCGAACTTGACGCAGGCGAGCGAGCGGCTCGACTGGTCGCGGATGATGAACGGCAAGGGATATGCCTCGGTCGCGCAGGTCAAGACGGACGAGCAGACCTTTCTGACCGACGAGCAGGCGCTCCGGCAGCAGGAGCTGGCCTACGACCTTTTTCAGCGGTTCTCTCTCCCCAAGACCGAAAAAACGCTCCAGGCCGACATCACCACGGCTCAGACGACTCTCGATAGCGAGCAGGTCAAGCTCAACCGCCAGCTCGAGCGGTTCGCGCAGCTTCAGCGCCAGGTGGAGCGTTGCACGATTCGGGCCCCTCACGACGGCGTCGTTTACTACTACTTCGACCCCAATCCCCGGTTCGGCAGCGAGGGTTCTTCCATTGAGGAGGGGATGTCGGTCCGGCAGGAGCAGAAGCTTTTCTACCTCCCGGACCTCGATCAGATGGAGGTCCAGGTCGACCTGAATGAATCGATCGTCAGTCGGGTCCATCCGGGGATGACCGCCTCGGTCGAGTTCGAGGCGATTCCGGGCCTTCGTCTTTCCGGCAAGCTCGCCTCGATCAGCGAGATCCCCAGCCAGGAAAGCCGTCGTGGTGAGGACGTCCGCCACTTCATGGGCATCCTCAAGCTCGACCACTCTGCGCCGGGGGTCAAGCCGGGGATGTCGGCGATGATCGACCTCAACCTCGTCCGCCGCGAGGACATCCTGGCCATCCCGCACGAGGCCGTCATCTCCGACCGGGGCCAGTACGACTGCTACGTGCTGACCGCTGGCAATCAGATCGAGCGCCGGACCATCCAGGTCGGCAAGTCCACCCCCGAGCTGATCGAGGTCGCCGAGGGACTGAAAGAGGGGGAGGAGATCCTGCTCAATCCGCCCGGCCGAGAGGCGAGCCGTCCCCGGTCGCTCGCCGGCTTCGAGAACCGCCGATGGTCCGAAATCGCTCTGAACAAACCCGAGGCCGCCCCCGCACCGTCCTCCGACGCCGCCGCCGGCCCTGGTGCCCGACGCCGCGGACGCACCGGCACTGATCGCGGAGGCGACCCCGCCTGGAAGTCACGACCGCGCCCCGCTTCCGGAGAATGATCTCCGAACCGCATCTTCATTGCATCCGGGATGGACTTTGTCGAAAGATTGTTTTACAATGGTGTGGGGAAGGGGATGTGAGCCGCGGATCGAACTCCGGCTCTCCCCACCTCCCTGGACCGTCCTGCCTGATCCCGAAACCGGAAAGCCCCTGATGCGCCCAGGGTTTCGGCTCACTCCGTAGTGGACTGATCCTCGCAATCGGACGGAGGACCGCTCCGATCGCTGGAATCCGAGAGGTCCGGCGAAGACGTCACCGATGGGGACGGATCGACCGTGACCCGATCGTCCTGTGCCCGCCTGCGGCCGGTTCGTCCGGCCCACGCGCGGCGACTGAATGGAAGGGGCAACCCCGCATGTCACACGCCAGGCAGCCACGGTCCTTCGCGAAGAAGGCCGCTCGCCTTGTGGTCGTCTCCCTTGGTCTCGCCTCGCTTGGCGGACTTGGTTGGTATGCGAGGAATCGCGCGCAGGCCCGGGTGCCGGCGCGGGACCGGTTCCCGATCACGGCCGTCCGTCGAGCCGATCTCCACCCGACTCTCAAGGCGGGTGGTCAGCTTGAGAGTGCCAAGCGCACGATCATCGAATGCCGGCTCGAGAACTTCTCGGCGGGTGTGCAGGGCCAGAGGATCTATGCGGGCGGGTCCTCGGTCCTGCTCCAGATCATTCCCGAGGGAACGGTGGTCAAGAAGGGGGACGTCCTTGCCGTCCTCGATTCCTCCGATTATGAGGAGTTGCTTCGCGTCCAGCGGATCAACTTGCAGCGGGCCGAGGCCGACAAGCTTCAGGCCGATCTCGACCATGAGATCGCCCGCCTCGCCCTGGCCGAGTATCGCGATGGGACGCTCAAGGAGCAGGAAGAGGATTTCCGGCGTCGAGTCGCGCTGGCTCGGGCCGATCTCAATCAGGCCCGCGATCGCCTGGCCTGGTCCCGTTCGATGAAGGCCAAGGGGTATGTCTCGACGAGCGTCGTCAGCACCGATGAGTACACCGCCGCCGAGCTCGAGCTGAAGCTCCAGCAGGAGGAAGGCGCCTTTCAGGTCTTCCGGAAGTACACGGCGTCCCGGACTCTCCGTGGGCTGGAAGGGGATATCATCGCCGCCCGGACCACGCTCGACTACCAGACTCTCCGCGTCGATCGCCATCGAGACCGGCTGAAGATCCTCGAGGAGCAGGTGGCGAACTGTACCATCCGCGCCCCTCACGACGGATATGTCGTCTATGCCCACGACCGTCGACACGACCTCCTGATCGAGGAGGGGATGCCGGTCCGCGAGGGGCAGGATCTGATCTATCTCCCCGACCTCAACGACATGGAGGTCGTCGCGATGCTCAACGAGTCGATCGTGCCCGAGGTCCGGCCGGGGATGAAGGTGAGCATCCAGGTCGAGGGCCTTCCCGGCCGGATGTTGCACGGGCGAGTCCGCAAGGTTGGTCAGATCGCCATCTCCAACTGGCGGACGGACGTCAATTACTACGAGGGCTTCGTCACGATCGAAGGGGTTGAGCCGGGACTCCGGCCCGGGATGACCTCGCAGGTTGAGATCGACCTGCCGCTGCGCGACGACGTGCTGACCGTCCCGTCCGAGTCCGTCGTGAACAACGAGGGCCAGGTCGTTTGCTATGTCGTCCACGGCGACGACCTCGAGCGCCGGCCCGTGAAGCTGGGACGGGTCACGCAGAACCTCACCGAGGTCACGGCCGGACTTCGCGAGGGCGAGCAGATCGTGCTCGACCCCGATCCCGAGGAGATGCTCGACGAGTCGGAGGACACCACCGCGGTCGTCTCCTCACCGAGCGAATCGGCCTCGGAGCCCGGCCCGCGCGACGTCGCCACCCGCTGAACGCTGGGCGGTAACTCGGCCCAGGGTTCCGGTCTCGTTCGACTCCGACGATCGCGCCGGCCGATCCCTGGGCAAAACCTCGGAACGGCTCAAGGACCGCCCCGAGGCCGGTCGAAATCGATTCGGGGTCGCGCAGGCGCGCGGACCCTCGCGATGCTCCGCGACCGGATCTCCGAGCCCCGGCGAGTCCACGACCATGAGCGGCAAGCGCAGTCCCGCCAGTCCGTCCCGATCGGGCGGATCCTCGGCGTCCGGTTCCGCGGTGACCAACGCCATCCTCCTCGCGGCGGCCCTGGCCTGGGGGCTCAGCCTGCTCGTTCAGCGCGGGCGGCTGACATGGCCCCCATACGCGATGCTCTCCAGCCTCGCCACCCTGGCCGGATGCCTGGCGCTGGTCGGCCCGTTCATCCTCTTCCGGTCGGGCGAGATCCAGGGGAGCCTCGGCGAGCTTGTCTGGCTGACGGCCGGGCTGATCCTCTGGGCGTTCGACCTCGCCGCGATCGGGCAGGGGCAGTGGCGCACCCTCCCCTGGGCGACTCCGCTCTCCGACCGGACCCTCGGCCTGGTTGTCCTCGCCGTTCTCCTCGCTGGCTGGCGATGCGGGCTCGCCCAGCGGAACTGGTCCTGGACCAACGTCGTCGGCTGCCTCCTTGGCGCCTTCTGGGTCGGCATGGCCCTCTTCTCCTGGATGATGGCCGGCCCGGGACGGCCGAGCGTCGCCAACCTCTGATTTCCGAGTCCAGTGATCCGCTCCGGCATGTGATGGCTGGTGTCGCCGGTCTTCTGGCGGAAGGAACACCGGCTCTCGACGCCGTCGCCAGCCGGAGCCGGATCGAACAGGGGAACCAGGCGGACCCCTTCACCGGGCATGGGAAGGAGACCGTCCCCACGACGCCGGCCGGGTGCCCCACTTGATTTTGGCATCCCTCTTCTGGTTTGCTTGACGAACCAGGATTTGGCCACTTCCCGATCTGCACCCGGAGGCAGGGATGCTCACGCTGACCATCACCTACCAGACCCCTGAAGAACGCCGCGCTTACG
>DAHZZC010000306.1 GCA_027435495.1 Planctomycetales bacterium | reverse complement strand
GAATCGGCTGACGTTGTCGCTGCTGAAGCAGCATCCGGGCAAGGGAAGCATCGCCAAGAAGCGCCGGGCGTGCGGTTGGTCAGACAAGTTCCTGATGGAAGTCCTTACGGGGATTGTACGTTAGTTAGCGCTGGCCCTGGGGTCGACCCGGTCACGTCGCTGAGACACAACTGAATCGTAGCGGGCTCAGCCGAACGGCCGGGCGAAGGGGGCGTCGGGGCCGAGCGCCTCCTCGATCCGGAGCAATCGGTTGTACTTCGCGAGCCGCTCGGACCGCGCCACCGATCCAATTTTGATCTGACCGGCGGCCGTCGCGACGGCGAGGTCGGCGATCGTCGCGTCCTCGGTCTCGCCCGACCGCGCCGAGACGACCGCGCGGAAGCCGGCCGATCGAGCCAGGACGAGCGCGTCGAAGGTCTCGGTGAGTGTCCCGACCTGGTTCACCTTGATCAGGACCGCGTTGCCGGCCTTCTGCTCGATCCCGCGACGGATCCGGGCCTCCTGGGTCGTGAAGAGGTCGTCGCCGACGAGCTGCATCCTGCCACCGAGCCGGGCTGTGAGCGCCGACCAGCCTTCCCAGTCATCCTCGGCCAGGCCGTCCTCAATCGAAACGATTGGGTAGCGCTCGGCCCATCCGGCGATCAGGTCGACCATCGCGGCGGAGTCCCGGTCGAGGTCGCCGGTCGCCTTCATCCGGTAGGTCCCACGCGCTGGGTCGAAGAAGTGGTTCGAAGCGACGTCGGGCGCGATCGCCGCGTCTCGGCCTGGCTCCAGCCCGCAGGCGACGATCGCCTCGGTGACGATCCGGAACGCCTCCTCGGCGTCGCGGAGCCTTGGACCGTATCCGCCCTCGTCGCCCACCAGCACCGATTCGTGGCCGGCCTTCCGAAGGATCGTGCCAACGACGCGGTAGAGCCTTACAATTTGCTCGAGCGCCTCGCTGTAACTCGTCGCGGCAGTCGGTATGAGCAGAACATCCTGGATGTCGAGGTTGCCACCGGCGTGGAGGCCGCCGGAGATCATGTTGACCATCGGCATCGGCATCGTTGGAAGATCGGGCTGGATTCCCTCCTTCGCGAGCCGGTTGTTCCAGAGGCGATTGAGGTGGACGAACAACTCCTCGCCGCGCGCCAGGGCCGTCGCGTGCGCCACGGCCAGCGAGACGCCGAGAACGGCGTTTGCTCCGAGCCGGGACTTATTCGGTGTGCCGTCCAGCGCGATCAGGCGGGCGTCGAGACCGGGCTGATCGTCGAGGTCGATGCCGATGACCTCGGGCGCGATGTGCCGCGTGACGTTCTCAACGGCCTGCATCACACCGAGTCCGCCGTAGCGCGGGCGATCGGCATCGCGAAGCTCGATCGCCTCGTGGCGCCCCGTGCTGGCCCCCGAGGGAACGATCGCGCGGCCGATCGCGCCGGTCGAGGCGATCGCGTCGACCTCGACCGTCGGCCGCCCGCGCGAGTCGAGTACCTGCCGCGCCTTCAAGCCCATCAACGTCGCCATTCCGTCGCTCCCTGAGTCTCGTCCACAAATAAGTGAATGAAGTCGCCCCACGAACTCGGGGCCTCGTGCAGCGCCCGTCGGGCGAACGATCGGGCCATCGCCTGGCCAGGCTCGTCGAGGTATTCGACCGGGCTCTTGCCGTCGACCCTCGCCAGGGAGCAGGCCGATGTGTGCAAGTTGGCCTGTCGAATCAACTCAGCGGCGGCGGCCGTCTCGAGCGCCCGCCGCTTGAGGTAGGTATCCCAGAAGTCGCGAGTAAGGCCCAGGTAACGAGCCGAGGCGCCCGAGGCAATCGCGCGGACCTCCTTCATCAGCAGGTGCGTCAGGAAGAAACCCAGGTCGAAGGCCGGGTCTCCGGCGTGGGCGCATTCGAAGTCCAGCAGAATCAGACCCGCGTCGTGAACCAGGAGATTCTTCGGGCTAAAGTCGCCGAGGACGAGGGTTCGGCCGCCGGGCGGGGCCGCCATCGATTCGATCAGCGAAGCGATCCGAGGGGCGAGGTCGGGATGTCGCTGCGCGACGGGCCGGTAATAGGGATCGATCCGAAGCGAATCGAAGAGGCTTGTATCCGCGAGGGTGCTGCGCAGGGCAGGATGGTGTGCGCCCTCGGTGTGGATCGTCCCCAGCATCTCGCCGAGTCGGCCGGCAATCTCCGGATCGATCCGGCCCTCCATCAGCATCGATTTCCAGGTGACCGCCTCGTCGGGCGCGCAGGTCATCGCGAAGAGGTAGTTGGGCCGGTCTTCGAAGAGGACGCGAGGGACCGTCCCCTCGGGCAGGATCTCGCCCAGAACGTTCAACGTGGCGGTCTCAGTCCAGATCCGATCGAGCGGCGCAAGCCATTCCATCGCGACCCTCAACCGCTCGCGACATTGCTTGATGACGAACGGCGGTTGGCCCTTGATGTCGGCTCGCAGGACGATGTTTGAGACTCCTCCCGAAAGCTCGCGGACGTGGACCTTTGCCCCTTCCGGGACGTGCCCGTGCTCGCGCAGGTAGTCGGCGGCGGTCCCGGCGTCAATCTCTCGCATGGCGGCTAGATTCGCTCCCATCGAAGAACTCATGAAGGTTTCCTGGCGGCAAATTGCCTGACGAAAGCGGCATGTTCGGGGCTGGCGAGCCCTCGTTCCTGGGCGGCCCGCACCGCGTTGGCATCGCCCCGGATCATCGCCGACGCGTCGAGCCAGAGGCCGGGGAAGACCTTGCTCCGATACAGGCCGTCGGCGTCGGGTTCTTGCTTGACGAACAGGTTCCCGCTCAGGACGTACCAGTCGATTGCCCGGTCCTGGACCCGCCAGATGAGGTATTCGCGTACGCCGTTGCGTTGATAGACCCGGAGCTTCGTCGTCGTGTCGTGACTGACGCTGCTCGCGGCCACTTCGCCGATGAATTCGGGGGCAGTCTCAATGTAGTCGTCTTCGGAGATCCGCGCCTGGCCGCCGAGGGACGGATCGATGAAGAGGCAGACGTCCGGCTGGGGCATGTTCTCGACGTCGAGCCGGATGCTCGCATTATCGGCACCCTGGACGCCGGGCGTGGCCCATCGATAGAAGCCCATCCAGGTGATGAGGTCGAAATGTGGCGTCCCGTGTTGATCGACTCGCACCGGCGACGGCATGGAGACGACTCCTTCGATCAGCTCGGCCTTCTTGACGTGCGGCATCGCGTCGTATCGCCGCTCGAACTCGTCGCGGCTGAGGCGGTCGCCGTTCTCGAGCGGGGGGATTCGATTCTGAGTGACCGAGGCCATGGGAGATTTCTCCTCTCGTCGCGTCCGATTCGGGCCTGACCCGATGATAAGCTCTCGGGAAGTCGGCCGCCAGGAAAGGGGAACAGCGGAACGTCGGCCGATCCGACATTGACCGACCCGAGGGGTTGGCGTAACTTCCGGGCAATTGTCGGTGGGAGCAGACACGGGCCGAAAGAGGATGGGGCGAATGGGAAGGCGGTCGTTCGTGTCCGCCTGGTTGCTGACCGCCGCGCTCGTCCAGGCGGCGGGCTGCGGCCGGATCGGTCTGCGCTTCCGCAACGACCCCAATCCGATCCCTCCACAGAAACTCGAACACATCCGGCAGATAAGCGAAAAGGCGCAGGCCGAGATCGACCGCGGCGACTACGAGTCGGCTCGCTGCGATCTTGTCTCGCTGGTCAACGAGGAGCCCGACTCGCCCGAGGCGCTCCAACGACTGGGGACCGTCTTGATGCATCAGGGCCGGTCGGCCGAGGCCGAGAGCCTGTTCCAGGCGGCGCTCGCGCGTGATCCCGACTACGTCGACGCGATGCTCGGCCTCGGACAGATCGAAGCTCAGCGCGGCGACACCATCAACGCCCTGAAGCGATTTGAGATGGCGATCGCGATCGACCCCCGACGTCCCCGCGCCTACTTCTTCCTCGGCCAGGCGCGCGAGGCTGTCGGGCAGGTCGACGAAGCGCTCGCCGCCTACTTCCGCGCCCTGGAGGCCGACCCGAACGACGTCGCCACGATCGCACGGGTTGCCGCCATCCAGCTTGGCCGCAACCAGCCCGATCAGGCCCTCGTTCGGCTCGACCAGGCCGTCGAACTGGCGCCCACAGACGGTGAGGTTCGCGTCCTCCGCGGCCTGGCCCACGCCAAATTGCATCACATCCCGGAGGCGATCGCCGACCTCAAAGACGCCGCGCGTCGGCTCCCCGATCGACCGGATGTTTATTATCAGCTCGCCCTTGTGCTGGAGGCTGGCCATCGGACCGCCGACGCCCGATCGGCGGCCGAACAGGCCCTCCGCCTCGCCCCCGCTGACATCGCCGTTCGACAACTCTCCGAGCGGCTCCGCCGTTGAGCCAGTCCTGATCTCGGCACACCGATTGCTCCTGGCTCACTTCGACCATTACGTTCTCAAAGAACAGAGAATCGAGGAGATCGGGAGGTCCTCGTCGGCTGCTTCGGGCGAAACCGGCCGCGGGTCTCCGTCGCAAACATGGCCGATCAGAACGGAGCGGCCCGCAACCGGGCCGTCGAGGAAGTAGGTCCCTCGCCGTCGGAGCAAGGCGATCGAGGCCGGTGGACGTCTCGGCTCCCGGTCGATTCCGAGGTCCTGGTTGATCCGGGCGGAACACGCCTGATTTCCGAGGGACATCCGGCCTCACCAGAGCGATCGAGGCCCAATCGGCACCCGGTCCGCTGGATCGTCATCGGCCTGATCGTGCTCGTGATCCTCTCGGCCGGATGGCACTTGGGACTGCCCTGGGTCCGCTATCAACTCGAATCCGTCTCCACCGATGACGCATTCGTACAGGGGCACATCACCAACGTCAGCCCGAGGATCGAGGGCCTGGTTACCGAGGTGATGATCGACCAGAACGATCGGGTCTGGCCGGGCCAGCTTCTCCTGAAAATCGACCGCGAGCCGTTCGAGGTCGCCGTCAGCCAGGCCGAGGCCGCATTTGAGGAGGCTCGGGCTAACGTCGTTCGGGCAAGGTCCAACGTCCAGTCACAGATCGCTCGGGCCCGGGGCGCCTATTATCGACGAAGGAACGCACAGGAAACGCTGCGCGGCCAGATTGCAACCCTTCGGGCCCAGGTCGCGACGCTGAAGGCCCGGCAGTCGAGCCGCTGGCTCGCCGAGCTCGACCAGCACCGGATTGAGAACCTGGTAAGGCGCGGATCGGCCAGCCAGTCGGAACTCGATCAGCGGAACAACACGCTCAAGGTAGCCGCCGAACAGGAAAAAGAAGCGTGGGCCGAAATCCAGGAGACCCGCGCCCAACTTGGTCTACCGCCCGATTACGACGACCCGCTCCAGATCCCGAAGGAGCTGGAGAACCAGCAGTCGACCGTTCAGTCGGCGGTCAGCGAGATCGCGTCGAGTTTGGCGGAGGTCGGCATCCCGTTCGATCCGAAAGACGCCGCGCAGGCCCGGGCGTTCGACGACTTCCTTCGGCCCGAGGGGGATAAATCCGCCGGTGAGGGCCTCGAAGGAGTCATCGAGAAGGCGCCGGCGGTCCAGGTGGCGCGCGCCGCAGTCGCTCGCGCGGAAAGGCAGCTTGACCGAGCCAGGCTCGATCTCCGATGGACGGAGGTCCGTGCCGAGGTTTCCGGCTACATCCAGGGCCGGCAGGTCAATCCCGGCAATCGCGTCGAGCCGGGTCAGACCCTACTGTCGATCCGCCCGACCTATGTCTGGATCGCCGCCAATTATAAAGAGACGCAGATCGATGAGATCCGAATCGGAATGCGGGTCGACCTGTATGTGGATGCCTATCCGCACCGGGTCTTTCACGGAAGGGTGGCCGGCTTCAGTCCGGGGACGGGACTCTCGCAATCGCTCCTGCCGCCCGAGAACGCGACCGGGAACTATGTGAAGGTGACACAGCGGCTGCCAATCCGGATCGAACTGACCGAGCCGAACCCGGATGAGACACCGCTCTTCGCCGGGCTCTCGGTGGTCCCTTACGTCCGGTACAGGGAACAGCCGAGCGGCCCCGGCGCCGGCGAGCGGCTGCACACCTTCGGTCGACTGAGACCGCCGGACGTCGGAGGAGGACCGGCCGGATCGCGGCCTGGGAACCGCGAGGCAGGATCGCAGGCGAGGGTGCCATGAACGCAGGCCCCGACGGCCCGAAGGTCCGGGCGTCCGTCAATCACTGGCTCGTCGCGCTGACAGTCACACTGGCGACGTTCATGGAGGTTCTGGATACCTCGATCGCCAACGTCGCGCTGCCCTATATCTCGGGCGGACTCTCGGTCGGACGGAGCCAGGCGACCTGGGTTCTCACAAGCTACCTCGTCGCCAACGCTATTGTCCTGCCGCTCTCGGGCTGGCTCATGGGACTAATGGGCCGCAAGCGATTCTACATGACCTGCGTGTTACTTTTTACCGTTAGTTCGGCCCTCTGCGGTGCGGCGCCGAATATCGAGCTTTTGATCTTCTTTCGGGTCTTGCAGGGACTCGGCGGCGGCGGATTGCAGCCATCGGAGCAGGGAATTCTTGTCGATACCTTCCCGCCAAGACAACTCGGAATGGCCATGGCAATGTACGGCGTCGCGGTCGTTGTGGCGCCGATCCTCGGTCCGGTGCTGGGCGGGTATATCAGCGACAATTACTCGTGGCGCTGGATTTTTTACATCAACATCCCGGTTGGGATCGTCTCGCTGATCCTCACGAGCCTGATCGTGAAGGACCCGCCCGGGATGGATGAGGAGGTCCGTAAGAACTGGAAGCTTGGCATCCGGATCGACTACATCGGGCTGGGACTGGTCTCGATCGGGTTGGGGTCGCTGGAGGTCCTGTACGCCAAGGGGCAGGAGTGGGACTGGTTCGGCGACTCCTTCTGGCGGGTGCAGTTCTTCTTTGGGGCCATGGTGATTGGGCTGGTTGCGTTCGCGATCTGGGAACTGCGACACCCCGACCCGATGGTGAACCTCCGGCTCCTGGGTGAGCGGAATTTCCTCGCCTGCGGACTGATCATCTACATCTCCTTCGCGGTGCTTTATGGGGCGAATGTAGACACGCCGCAGATGCTTCAGGAACTCTTCGGCTACGATGCCTTCCGAGCCGGGCTGGTTCTCTCACCGTCAGCGTTCTTCACGATGGCGATGATGCCGGTGGTCGGGTTCCTGCTGGGGCACAAGGTGGATGCCCGGTTCATCATCCCGTTCGGGCTCATCTGCCTGGCGGGGGCGTCGTACTGGCAGGCGCACCTGGATCTCTACACATCACCGTTCATGTTCATCGCGCCGAGGTGCGTTCAGATGGCGGGCGTGGGGATGCTGTTTGTCCCGCTGAACAATGCTGCCTATCTCTACCTGCCTCGGGATCAGATCAACAAGGCGACCGGTCTTTTCAACATGCTGCGCAATGAAGGCGGGAGCCTCGGGATCGCGATCGTTACAGTGCTGAGCGACCGACGGAGCCAGTTCCACCATCTTCGGCTGGCGGAACAGGTCACGCCGATGAACCCGGCCGTCAGTGAGTGGACCGACTACTACGTGCGGACCGACATGATGCGCGAGGGCGTGACGCGGGCCGTCGCCGAAAGCCAGGCGATGGGCCAGGTCTCGCAGATGGTCCGCGAGCAGGCCCGGGTGATGGCGTATCTCGATGCGTTCTGGGTGTTCGCCCTGATGGCCCTGGCGGCGCTCCCATTGATCCTGTTGATGAAGAATGCGGTCGCACGGGGCGGGATGGCGGCACATTGAGGCGGTGCATGGTCGTGCGTTTGAACTCGCCCGTGCTCTTCCTCGACGCTTGAAAGTCTCCCCATTGACCTAAGAGCGTCCGAGATCCTATCATTTCACATGATGGCTGCGTCTTCTGGTCTCCGCTGGAGTGAATCCATGCCCGGTCTCGCGATGATCCTTCGACTCAACCTGGCCCTCAGCCTGCTCGTTCTCGGGCGGGCGGGGAGGTGGTCCTAGGGTCGTTGCGTCCAGAAAAGAGCGCAGCCCAAGAGGCCCCGAGACCCGCCCCGCCGGTGGATCTCGGGGCCTCTCGCATTAGGGGGCCATGCAGGGATTCAGACGGTGGTTCGGGCGACGATCCCGAGTCCGATCCCTCGAAACCCGAGCGAAAGAGGCGAATCATGAGCACGAGCCCGACGACCGCCGCCGTCCCCTCGGACGACAACCGCGTCCGGATCTTCGACACGACCCTCCGCGACGGCGAGCAGTCGCCGGGCGCGAGCATGAACATGGCCGAGAAGCTCGAGATGGCCCGCGCCCTCGCGGCGCTCGGCGTCGACATCATCGAGGCCGGGTTTCCGATCGCCTCGGTCGGCGACTTCGAGGCTGTGCGAGCCATCGCCACCGAGGTCTCTGGATCGTCGGTTTGCGCGCTGGCCCGCTGCAACGACCGCGACATCGATCGGGCCTGGGAGGCCATCCAGTTCGCCCAGGCGCCGAGGATTCACGTCTTCCTCGCCACGTCGGCCATCCACCGCGAGCACAAGCTCCGGATGACCCGGGCCCAGATCGTCGAACGGGCTGTGCAGGGCGTCCGCCAGGCGAAGGGCTATTGCGCCGACATCGAATTCAGCCCCGAGGACGCCGCCCGGACCGAGCTCGACTTCCTCTGCGAGGTCGTCGAGGCCGCCATCGAGGCCGGCGCCACCACGGTCAACATCCCCGACACCGTCGGATACGCGACACCGTTGCAGTACGCCCACGTGATCCGGACGCTCCGCGAGCGCGTTCCGAATATCGGCCGGGCGATCATCAGCACGCACTGTCACGACGACCTCGGTATGGCGGTCGCCAACAGCCTCGCCGGTGTCGAGGCCGGCGCCCGGCAGATTGAGTGCACCATCAACGGGATTGGCGAGCGTGCCGGCAATGCGGCCCTCGAAGAGGTCGTCATGGCGCTCAAAACCCGGTTCGATCACTACGGCCTGACCACCCATATCAAGACCGAGCGGCTCTATCCGATCAGCCGGATGCTCTCGACGATCACCGGGCTGGCGGTCCAGCGGAACAAGGCGATCGTCGGGCGGAACGCCTTCGCGCACGAGTCGGGCATCCATCAGGACGGGATGCTCAAGGAGCGGTCGACCTATGAGATCATGCGGCCGGAGGATGTCGGCGTGCCCCGCACCGACCTCGTCCTGGGCAAGCACTCGGGGCGACACGCCCTGCGCGAGCGAGTCGCCGAGATGGGGTATACCCTCACCGACGAGCAGATCGAGACGCTCTTCCAGGACTTCAAGGCGCTCGCCGACAAGAAGAAAGAGGTCTACGACGAGGATCTGGTGGTCCTGATCGAGAAGTATCTCGAAGATGTCCCTTCGCACTGGCAGCTCATCAGCATGCAAACGATGGCCGGGATGGGCGTGCTGCCGACGGCGACCGTCGCCATTCGCAGACCGGACGGCGAGGTCGTTCAGGACGCCGCAATCGGCGACGGGCCCGTCGACGCGATCTTCAAGGCGGTCGAGCGGGTGACGGGCGTTCGGGCGAATCTCCGCGAGTTTGTCGTTCGTAGCGTCTCACAGGGGAAGGACGCGCAGGGCGAGGTCACGCTGGAACTCGAAGTCGAAAGCGAGGACCGGTCGTATCGCGGCCGGGCGGCGTCGACCGACATCATCGAGGCGTCGGCCCAGGCGTACCTCAACGCCGTCAACGCGATCGCGACGCACAAGGAGCGCGGACATGTGCGTGAGGTCGTCGGCCGTCCGGGCGCGGGGGCCTAATTCCCGTCGTGGGTAATCGGCTTGGCGACGTGCGCCGGGGGCTGATACGATGATCGGGACGGTTGCCGACCGCAGGATCGGGGGCCGTCTCGTCTTCCGAAACGTTCGACCAACTCTCGGCACCCCGGCGCCGCGCGGCCTCCTCTTCGCCGACCTGCCGGGAGTGACGTTCTCGGCCCCGCCGCTGGTGGACCATGAAGCCGCCCGATCGGGACATGCCAGGGCCCGGGCCCGACCGCTCGACGTCGACGGGATCGACCCGTCGGTGCTGGACGCCATCGACGCGGAATTCGCCGCGCTGGTCGAGTCGATCACGCGAAGAATCCAGGCCGAGGAGCCGGTCCTTGAGGAGAGCCTCGCCACGGATTACCCGGGCTGGGCCGAATCGCTTCACAGGCTCTTGCCAGCGCTGCGGAGACTGGCCGAGGTCGGGAGGGCCGTCGAGCAAGACAGGACCGATGGACCGCCAGGGCCCGGAGCCTTGCCATCCCGTCGAGAATTCGGAGAATTCCGGATCATCCGCGAGGTCGGTCGTGGGGGCATGGGCGTTGTTTACGAGGCCGAGCAGGTTGCTCTGGGGCAAAGGGTGGCGTTGAAGGTCCTGGCGTGGGGCGCAGCCATGGACACGCGAGCCGTCCAGCGCTTCCAGCTCGAGGCGCGCGTGGTCGGCCTGCTCCAGCACCCCCGGATCGTCCCGATTTACGACGTCGGGCAGGTCGAGGGTCTCCCCTTCTACGCAATGCGGTACATCGAGGGTGGGAGCCTCGCCGATCTGATTGCTGATCTACGGAGGGCCGGCGGCGAGATGGGCTCGCGAGCGACCGATCTGCTTTCGGGCCGGCTCCCTGTGGCTCAAAGCGGCCGGCACGCCGAGGCCGCGAATGCCACGGCCGGACGAACCGGCGCGGCGAACTCGCCCACGATCCAGAGTCGGACTTACATCGGCGCGGTTGCCCGCCTGGGCATCCAGGTTGGAGAGGCCCTGGAATATGCGCACGCACAGGGGATCGTCCATCGCGACATCAAACCGGCCAATCTCCTACTGGACGGCGGCGGTGGCCTCTGGGTCGCCGACTTCGGCATGGCCGACGTGCAGGGAGACGCTGGCCTGACGCAGACGGGAGACCTTCCAGGGACGCTCCGGTACATGAGCCCTGAACAGGCCCTCGGCAAGCGGGCCCTGGTGGACCGCCGCACCGACATCTACTCGCTGGGCGCGACGCTGTACGAATTGCTGACCCTGCGACCGGCGGTCGCCGGCCCGGACCGAGAAGAGATCCTCCGTCGGCTGGCGGAAGGGGAGCCGACTCCGATTCGACGGCTCAATCCGGCAGTGCCGGTCGACCTGGAGACGATCCTCGCCAAGTCCCTTTCGAAGGAGCCGTCCGGCCGCTACGAGACTGCCGGGCATTTCGTCGACGACCTCTCTCGGTTCCTGGAGGGCCATCCGATCTCGGCGCGCCCGGTCGGCCTGCTGGACCGCTCCTGGAGGTGGTGTCGCCGCAACCCGCTCCAGGCGGGGCTGGCGGCGACGCTACTGCTCGTCCTGGTCGTCGGCTTCGCC
>DAHZZC010000305.1 GCA_027435495.1 Planctomycetales bacterium | reverse complement strand
ACCGTCGTGGATCAGGTCGGTATTGCCGGGAATGCTAGAGGCCAGGCAGGGTAAGGCGGTCGCCATCGCCTCCAGGAGCGAATTGCTCATCCCCTCGGCGACGCTCGGCAGAACAAAGAGATCGGCGGCGCGGAGGTAGTCTGACGGATCCGAGACCCCGCCGGTAAACTGAACGCGATCGGACAGGCCAAGCGTTCCGACCAGTTCCTCAAGCGTCCGGCGGTCGTCGCCGGGTCCGACGAGGATCAGGTTCGCCGGCGACTTCCGGGCCACCTCGACCCAAGCCCGGAGCAGCATTGGAAGATTCTTCTGCGGGTGCATCCGACCCGTGAAGACCACCCTCGGACGCGGAAGCAAGGTCGACTCGACCGCGCTTGGGCCCGGCCGGAACCGTTCCGCGTCGACGCCGCTGGCCGTCCGGACCATCCGCTCCGGTCCGACGCCCAGCTCCCGCCATTGTCGCTCGATCTCGGCGGAGATCGCGGCGAAGGCCGTATTTCCGAGGATGATCCGACGAAGGAGGCCCGAGGCGCGGGTCCGTCGCAGTTCGTCGGCCTCGCCGTAATAGCCGGCGCTGGCGGGCTGGACGAGCGTCGGGAGCCCCGGCATTCTCCGGTGCGCCAGACCGGTCGCGACCGCCTCCCAGAGGCCCTGATGGGTGTGGACCAGGTCGATCTCGCCACGGAGCCGCCGGAGGGCGCCGATCACCCCCGAGACGAAGCTCAGTCCAAAGAGCGGGCCGATCGATCGCGTTCGAACCCATCGGTGTATGAAGACGCCGTGGTGGTCCTCGTCGACCACCGGGTAGCCAGGGACGTCGCGGGTGACGACGTGGACCTGATGCCCGCGCCGGGCCAGCTCGATCCCCTGCGCCAGCGCCTGCCCCTCGGCACCACTGGCGAAGGGGTGGAAGTAACTGACCACGTAGGCGATCCGGAGCGGACGGCCATCGGCCGGCGCGGGATCGATCGGGTTGGCGAATGGGGAGATCAGAGCTCGGGCTCGTGGACGTTACGAAGGTTGTGGAAGTGGGGATAATGCCCGAGAATCTCGCGCGCCTTGTGAGCCATCGAGGCCGGGACGAAGACGCGATGCCCGGATTCGAACGGGAGGCCGCCGAAGACCGGCGTGGCCGGGCTGGCGTCGCTCCAGGCTGGGATGCCGTCTTCCTTCAGCAGGTTGACCACGAGGGTCGCCTCGACCTCGTTGGCGACCTCGCAAAGCTGGATTTCCTTGACCTCGTCCATCGTGAGTGCTCCGTTCGTCGGGACGAATCGGGCCGGGGCCGAGGCAGGTGTCGGCCGCTCGGCCCGGATCTCCCGGAATTATCGAGTGATCTCCAGCGAGGGGACGCGACGGCCGAGTTCGTCGACGATCGTCCCGTCGCTGACACGAAGGCGGCTGACGACGTAGACCCGGCCGCTCGGCATGGTGACGTCGACATCCCAGGCTCCCTCGGTCAGGCGGACGGCGAAGTTCCCCAGGGCGTTGGTCATGGTTTCCTTGCCCGAGCTGGTGCCGGCCCTTCGAAGGCTGATCCGAACGCCTTCTTGCAGCTCGCCATCGGTCCGGGATCGGACGGTCCCGATCAGGACGTTGCGCATCTCGGCCGGGACGGGCCGCAAGGTGTAGGTCGAGGGCTTGAACGACTCGTGCCGGCCCGAGCCGGCCGGTGCGATCGGCGGGAGGGCGTTGTGATCGATCGCCGGCTGGTCGGGAGCGACCGGCGGCGCCGTCGCCTCGACGTTGGACCTCGGCACGATGCCTCCCGTCTCCACCGGGCTGGCCTGCGCCTTCTTGCTGGCCTCGGGCTTCGTCGCTGGGACCTGCGAGGACTGAGGCGGGTTCACGGCGGCGGGCGGTGGCGGGGGCGAGTTGTCCTTGACGCCGGACGGCATCGCCGGCTCGTTCTCTCCCTGTGAACCCGTCACGCGGTCGGACGATTCGCCGACACGGCCTCGACCGGCCGGATTCAACTGGCTCGGCGGCGGCTCGACATCTGAACTCATCGCCCGACGGTCTTCCGGCTGGCTCTGGATCGCCCGGGAGCCCGTGCTCGAATTCGACTCGCTCCGGGCCGGTTGCTCGGCCTTGGGAGCGGCCGAGGCCACCGTCGTCGGACAAACGCATTCCGTTTCGGTAATGTACGAGCTCGGCACCAGGAACGGATCGACCACGGCGTACGAGGTCGATCGGTAGACCGTTGTCGGAGCAAGGTAGGTTGTCGGGACGGCGGAGGTCGTGTACATGGTCGCGACGACCGGCCGCTCGACGACCCATCGGCGGCCGAACAACCCCCCGCGCCGGACGTACGCGGTTTCGGCATAGAGGGGTTGCGCCACGGCGACAGGGTTCATCCAGTAGCCGGTCGTGTAGTAGGTCGGTACGGCGTAGGCCGTCGGGACCACCGTCGAGGTCGAGACCACGCGCGAGGTCGAGAGCACGTAGGAGGTCGCCACCGGGACGCTGAAGGACGACGGCATCACGTACACCGTCTCGACGGCGTCGCGATCATGGCCGTTGGCGCCGGCGGCCGGGGCGATCGCGGCCCAGAAGAGCGCGACCAGGGAGGTCAATCGAAAGCCGAACGATCGCATCGCTCGTCTCCAGGAACAGGGTTGGCTAGGGGCCCATAACCGCGTCGATCGCTGGTATCGACACAACGCGTGGCCATCTCCCCACGATAACAGATCCCCTGGCCCGAACCAAGGGAGTGCCCCAGGCGCCTTCAGCGTTCCCCTTGCCAGTAGAGGATTTATGTCGTCGAGAGACACACGCCGCCCCCGGGATTTGCAAGCCCGGCCCGATTCTGGGATGATGGAATTCTCGAAGAGTCGGAAGGGGGTGGATCATGACCGGCCGGCGCGACGCGATGGTGGTTCTCGACAGCGATTTTCTAGAGACGCGCGGCAAGGTTCTCGAACTGGCCGCGACTCTGGATCGGCTCGATCGGGCACCGGCCCGGCACGGCGAGCATCCCGACCCCCGACTCGGCCAGCTCCGCCAGGCTCTGGAAGCCCTCATCGAGCCCGGACCCGGCCGCGCTGAGACCGTTCAGCGGATCTTCTCCCGGGAATACGACCCGGAATGGCGGAGCCACCTCGACGTCCCCTGTCCGGGTTCCGCGAAACGGTAGCGAGTTCGTGGGATCCCCTGGCCCGCTCGCCCTTCCCACAGATCCGCCTTTCTGGTAACTAGACGCCGCACCCAGGAAAGGGTGCGTCCGTCCGGCTCTCTCCGGACGCGCCGGCCTGTTCGGGCCCTATCTCCGGGACTTGCCCGCGTCCCGCTCTGTCAGGAGCCCCGCGCGATGGATCGCCGCCGCTTCTTGCCCGCCTCCGAAGGAATGGAATCCCGCGCGCTCATGACCGCCTTCTTCCCAACCTCCAGTTATACCCATCAGAGCGGGATCAACAGCATCTTCGGCTACCAGCTCACTTCCAACGTCAATATCCCGATCACCTTCCAGCAGAAGGAATTACGGGTCGAGCACCTTCCCTTTTACATCGAGCAAATCCGACCTGGCCGCTTTCTGCCACCCGCCGAGATGAAGGCCATCCAGTCGGATCTCCTGCAAATCATCTCGACGATTCACCGGCCGACCACCGACTCGCTGAACAACTATAACGCGAGCCTCCGGCCGATCGTCGGCAAGCAGTCGATCACGGCCGGCGACGCGAAGACGCTCAATAACAACTTCGGCTCGGTGCTAACCGCCGCATCGGCGTCGCCCCAGCTCATCGATAGCCTCAAGTCGTCCGTCTACAAACTCGTCACGCAGGTCGACACCGCGAGCCCTCAGCCGGCCTTCCTGGCGACCAATGACTACTC
>DAHZZC010000304.1 GCA_027435495.1 Planctomycetales bacterium | reverse complement strand
TCCTGCATTTTCCGCATCACGCGGTCCGTCGCGGCCAGGAAAAGCGCCCTCTTGCTGGGAAAATGGCGATAGAGGGTCCCCTTGCCGACTCCTAGCCGCTCCACCAACCGCTGAGTGACGGCGTCCGAGAAGCCCTGCTCGGCAAAAAGCTCGGTCGCCGTCTCAAGGATCTCCTCGCGACGCGCCTGGTTCGCTTCCTCCGAACAGCACCGTTTCTTCTCCGTCCCGCTCTCGCCCGTCATCGGCACCTCAATTGGAATCGGACTGACCGGTCAGTCCACATTCTATTCAGCGTTTTTCTTCGGTCAACGGCCCTAGAAAGGGAATTCGAGGAAAGGCGGCCTGGGCGACAGGAGGAGCCTCATGAAGTCTGAAGAGCTTCGGCGCGACGTGCGAGGCGAACGGCCTGACGTGCGAGGGCCTGTTCGAGGGCGAGGCGGTCGGCGTCAGAGGTGATGAGGAGGGGTGGGACGGGTCGAGGGCGGCGGTTGACCTCGTCGAGGGCGACATAGAGGGCGTACCCGAGGGCGACACGGCGGGGTTCGGCGCGGTCGTAGGGTTCGGCCAGGATTTCGATACGGGTTTCGATGGAGGACCGGCCGACGTAGGAGACCTCGGCGACGATCTCGATCCGCTCGCCGACGTGGACGGGGTCGAGGAACATCATGGAGTCCATGGCGGCGGTCGCGACCTGGCCTCGGCCGGCGTGCCGGAGGGCGGCGACGGCTCCGCATTCATCGGCGAGCTTGAGGAGGACGCCGCCGTGAATCGTCCCGAAGGCGTTGGCGTGCCCCGGCTGGGTCAGGATCGCCAGCCGAATCCGAGAGGCCGACGCCGGCCTCGGCTCAAGATGCGTCTCTTCCATCCACGCGATCCTCCGAGATGGCCTCCCGGTCTCTGGGCGCCGCTCTCGATTCTATGTAGCCTGGGCAATGCCCGCGGGTCGGCCGCTGGCGGGCGTCGAGATTTGGAGCCTATTGGAACCGTCCGCCCCATGATCGAGGACCGCCTGATCGAGCGTATCGAGCCCGTCCTTCGCGAGCTGGGGTCGGTCCGCGAGCCGGGCGAGTCGTTCGCCGCGCCGGCGCTGGACGTCCTCGGATACTATCCGCGCAGGGTCCGGCTCAGCCAGATTCCCTTCCTGGGCCGGGCGCTGGGCCTGGTGATGGTCGCCCGTCAGCCGGTGGACATCGAGGGGACGGCCGAGGGCTATCAGCGTCTCCTGACCCGGATGGCGATGGCGGCCAATGGCCGGTATCCCCTTCGAAAGGGGTTGGTCCTTGGGCTCTCGGCGGTGGTGCTGACCCCCGAGCCGATCCAACCCGAGGACGACGCCATGCTCGCCCGGGCGCTCGACGTCCAACTTCGACGGATGCGATCGGTCCCGTTCGGCCTCTTCCGGATCAACCTGGGGCAGGAGGCCATGGCCCTGGCGATCCGAGAGAGTCCCGGCGGCCTCTTCCCCGAGCCGGCCCGGCTGGGGGATCTCCTCTGCGAGCAATTTCGACGCTACCTACCGCCGATGGCGGTCTAGCGGAATCCGACGTCCTTTTCCAATCTCGGGAGCCACAACCATGACGCGTCGGAGCCTCGTTTCCCTGGCCGGGGCGATCGTTGCCCTTGCGATCGTCGGGACCGTTCCGGCGACGGCCGAGACCTGCCTCTCGCCGTACGTGAAGCGGCTGGATCGCCAGGAGAAGTACCTGTACGTCTTCTGCGTCGACGCCGACGCGAAGGACAACGATTTCGTCGCCGTGGTGGATGTCGACCCGGACAGCGAGACCTTCGGGACGATCCGGGAGCGGCTCGACCTGGGGACGAAGGGGAATGAGACGCACCACTGGGGCTTCACCGACGATCGGTCGCGGATCTGGGCGGGCGGGCTGTTCTCGAGCCGGATCTGGATTCTGGACGTGAAGACCGACCCTGCGCACCCTCGAATTGAGAAGGTGCTGGAGGATATCCCCGCGACGGCCGGCCTGACGGGTCCGCACACGTACTACGCCCTACCGGGCCGGATGCTCATCAGCTTCCTCGGCTCCAAGGAAGGTGGACTGCCGGCGGGGATGGCCGAATTTACCAACGAGGGCCGCTTCATCCGCCGGATCGAGCATCCCGCCGAGGCGCCCTATGCCTACGACCTCGCGGTGAAGCCGGGCCTGAACCGAATGGTCAGTAGCAGCTTCACGCCGATGCGAAACTACCGGAAACCGCTGGCGCGAATGGACCTGAAGGACTTCGGCCGCGAGATGATCGTCTGGGATCTGAAGGAACGCCGACCGCTCCAGGTGGGTCGGGCCGGCGCGGCCCCGCTGGAGGTTCGATGGAGCCTCAAGCCCGAGAACAATTACGGCTTCACGAACTGCGCGCTGGACAACTCGATCTGGATGTTCCGGGGCAACGGCGGGGGCTCGTACGAGTTCAAGAAGGCGTTCGAGACGGGTGCGATGCCGGTGGACCTCCGCCAGAGTCCCGACGACCGATACCTTTACGTGAGCTGCTTCGCCGATAACCTGATCCAGCAGTGGGACGTCTCCGACCCCGATCACCCGAAGCTCACCAGCACCGTCGCGCCCTGCGTCGAGCCGAACATGATGCACGTGACCGGCGACGGCAAGCGGATGTACGTGACGAACTCGCTGTTGAGCACGATGGACCACGCCGGGCGGTTCTACGTCCGGCTGGTCCACATCGGCGCAAATGGAATGCAGGTCGATCCTTTCTTCAATATCGACCTCAACAAACTCCCAACCGGACCGGCTCGCGGTCATGACATGCTGCTCAACTGATACATCGTCCGAGTGAACCGGGGGTAACCCAAGGCGGTGACCATCCTGGCGATTCTCTCTGCGGGTCGGAGGGCGAGGCTGGCGCCGAGCCGGGATGCGAGGCTCGGACGGAACCTCGCCCTGCCCGAAGATCGAGAATGCGTCGGCGGACGTGGGAATCAGCGATCGGCGAAGCCGTGGGGGTGGTCGCGGTGCCATTTCCAGGCGGTCTCGACGATCGGGGCAATCTCGTCGTATTCGGGCTGCCAGCCGAGCTCGGTCCGGGCCTTCGAGGCGTCGGCATAGAGAGCCGGAGGATCTCCCTCGCGTCGGGGACCCTCGACGACCGGGACCGGGCGGCCAGTGGCCCGCTCGACCGCCGCGAGAACCTCACGCACCGAGGTGGGAGTCCCGGTCCCGAGGTTGTAGAAGAGCGAGGCGCCTGGGGTCGCCAGTGCCTCGAAAACGGCGAAGTGGGCGCGGCTCAGGTCATCGACGTGGACGTAGTCGCGGAGGCAGGTGCCGTCGGGGGTGGGATAGTCGGTGCCGAAGAGCTTCAGGGGCGGGCCCTGGCCGACGGCTGCGGCGATCGCGAGGGGGATCAGGTGGGTCTCGGGAGCGTGATCCTCGCCGATCCCGCCCTCGGGCGAGGCGCCGGCGGCGTTGAAGTAGCGGAAGGCGGCGAAGCTCAGGCCGTGGGCTTTCGAGAGGGCCTTCAGCGCGTTCTCAACGTCGAGCTTCGTCTGGCCGTAGGGGTTGATCGGCGACTGCGGCATCCCCTCGACAATCGGGAGGCCCTGCGGGACGCCGTAGGTGGCGCACGTCGAGGAGAAGACGAACCGGCGGATGCCGCGGCGGAGCATCGCGCGAAGGAGGTGCAGGGTCGCCACGCTGTTGTTGAAGTAGTATTTCAGCGGGTCGGTCACCGACTCGCCGACGTAGGCGAAGGCCGCGAAATGCATCACCACGTCGGGCCGCTCGGCGTCGAGAACGCGGCCGACAGCCTCCTCGTCGCCGAGGTCTACCTGGTGGAAGGGCACCTCGGGCCCAACGGCGGCCCGATGGCCGAAAACCAGGTTATCCAGGACAGCGGGGCGATGCCCGGCGAGAATGAGCTGGCGGACGCAATGGCTTCCAATATAGCCGGCGCCGCCCACAACCAGAACATTCACAGGGAATCCTCCAACAGTCTCGATCGCGGCCGGATGACCAGCCCCGACGATATCCGGAGGACGCCCGATCCCGCCAGAGCTTGCCGACCTGTCTCGGTGAAGGCATCATTGAGGCCGCCGAGACCCTCGCATCCGACATCCGGAATCGGGCGGCGATGGTCGCCCTGTCCTCGAAGCGGAGCCACTCCGGGAGAGCCGGAAGACAGGCCAGG
>DAHZZC010000303.1 GCA_027435495.1 Planctomycetales bacterium | reverse complement strand
CGGCCAGGGGCCGTTGAAATCGAAGGAGAAGTCGTTGTTGAAGCCGCGTGCGGCCTCGACGACGCCGGCCTCGAAGTTCTTGATCCGCGCCCGATCGACGAGGCAGGCCAGGTTCATCACGTCGCGCTCGTCTCGGGGTCGATTGACGGTGATGTCGTCGCATCGGGGTTCGATTGCGGCGCGGACGCGGGCGATGGCGGCCTCGCGCGAGTCGTTGAGCAGGCGGTCAAAGCTGCGGCCGAGTTCGATTTTTTCCTCGTGCGACGGTTCGCGACCGCCGCGGAAGATCTGGTCGCGGTAGGCGGCCAGATCAGGGTGGCTAGCGACGATATACTCAAAGATGTTGGGGACGTCCCAGGTGACGCGGAGGCCCATCTCGACCTTGTCGCGGAGCCGATCGAGCTGTTCGGCGAACGCTTCGTGGTTGAGCCGGAGGATGCGGTGGACCGATTCGGGGCCGTCGGCGATCAGGCCGAAGGCCATCGGCAGGACGGTCCGCTCAGACATCAGCCGGCGCATCACCTCGTGGTGGGCGGCGAGCTTTCGCCGCTCGGGACGGACCTTCCGGTCGGGCAGGTCGCTGACGACGGCGGCGATTTGACCGTCGCAGAGGGCGTAAACCTCGGCACCGTCGATGCCGGAAATCCCGATCGGCCCGGCGGCCTCGGGGCCATCGACGATCGCATAAAGATAGCGCCCGCGGGGACCGCTGATGGCGGTCTCGGCGGGATGCACGACGGAGATCATGCCTGGTTCCCTTTCAATAGGAAAATTCTTTCACCTTCATCCTCCGACCCGCCGGAGGATCGACCGGTGCATCCGTTGCGGTTTCGTCCCTGTCGATTGATCCCGGCGCCTCGATGGCCGGAATACCGGCGACCGCTCCGCCCGGCTGGGCCTGGACGTGCGCCATGAGTCGCTGTTCCTTGGCCGCGATCTCGGAGAGCCGCCGGCGGATTTCCGCATGGCGGGTCTTCCATCGGTCCAGTTCCTTGTGAAGCAGCAGCTTCTCGTTCGCCATCGCCGAGAGTTCAAGCAGGGCCCCGGCCGCCGTCCGGGTGCGCCGGGAGTCGACCAGCGCCCCCATCGTCCGGATGCCCTGGACCCCTTTGCGATCCCGCCCCATCGTCGTACCTCGCTTCCCGAAAAGGCCCGGCCCCGACGCCGGGAGCCGATCAGTTCTCGGAGTGATGAGTCGCGGACCCGAGCCGTTCGACACGACCGCGGATCACGGCATGGGACGCCCCGGCGGGGCAGAATCGGGCCGCGATCTCTTCGAGCCAGGCGCCACCGGCCGGGACCCCCTCGCGGCTGATCTTGACCGAGTCGAGCCGGAGGACGTCGCGGCAGGTCTCGAGGAAGACGCGATCGTTGGCGGCGACCGAGGCTCCCCGAAGGGCGGCCACCTTGGCGATCATGATGCAGGCGCGGACGGTTGGCGCGAGCGAGAGCACGCCAAGGTCGCGGAAGGCGCGAACCACATCGACGATCCGGGCGGCGTCCTCGACCTCCAGCCCCGACTTCGCGGCCGTGATTCGGACCTCAGTCTCACGGTCATACTGGCCGACGGTGATGGTCACCATCCGGTCGAGAAGAGCGTCCTGCGTCTTGTGGACGCCGGCATACTCCTCGGGGTTGCTGGTGAAGATGGCGCGGAAGGCGGGGTGGACCTGAAGAAAACCCTCGTTCACCCGGCCGACGGGCATCTCCAGAAGCCGCTCCTCCAGCACGCCCAGGAGGACGTTGTTCGCCTCGGGCCTCGAGCGGTTGAACTCGTCGTAGATGACGGTGAAGCCATATTTGCAGGCGTTGGTGAGTCTGTGGTCGACCCAGGTCTTCGAGACGTTTTCCTCGGTTTTCATCACGGAATGGATGAAATTATCGACCACGCGTGTCGATCGGTAGCCGAGCTGTCCGCCGACGAGGTCGGAGCTGCCGTACTCGTCGTCGCCGTGGATCAGGACGACCGGTCGACCGAGCTGTGCGGCGACATGCATGGCGAGTGTGGTTTTTCCGGTACCGGCGGGTCCGGAGAAGTGGACCGGGTATCCGGCCGTCAGGTAGCAGAGGGCGCGCTCGGCGAGGCTCTGGACGCAGGGGGTCTGGACGAAGTCGGGCCGCTGCTTGAGGGCCAGGACATTCAGGTCTTCGGGTGGAGTATTCACGGCCTCTGGGCCTCCTTGTCGTGGTCGTCGGGCTCTGGGGCGGGGGCGGTGTTTCCGGACGTCATCGTGAACGGATTGGCGGCATCGCGAATGGCCGCCGGGCCGGTCGTCAGCCCGGCGGCCGCCCTGACGGGCTCATCGGCTTGCGGCGAAGGCCCGCCAGGCACCGGCGGCCGACCGCAGGTCGGCCGCAAGGTCGTGGCGTGCTTTTCGGAATGTTTCCGACATTTGCTCGCACGCGTCCTGGCGCGTCCGTCGCGCCTCGGAGAGCGTCTGGTGTAGTTCGCCCCGCATGGCTTGCAGGGCCTCCTGGTGGTCGTGCCGCATCTCGGCGACCCGACGGCAGCGGTCTTCCCTCTGCGACTCCATCGTCGCCCGCAACTCCTCGGAACGCTCCCGATGCTCGTCGGCGACCCGGCCCAGGAAGGACCGAGCGTCGTCGAGCAGCCCCGTGGTCGCATCGTGAACCGCCGCGAGTGCCTCGCCGCGAGCCTCGATCGAATCACGGAGGTGATCGGTGAACGCCTTCATTCGGTCGGCGAATTCCGACATGGACATGCCTCCCATTGATAGAGGCCCGGGTCTGACAGGAAGTCAGACCCGGGCCCCGGGCCGACACCCCGATGCCCCCTCGCTCTGGCTTACAGTTGAGAGGGCCGGAGCATCGGCTCGTCGTCAGGCCGGTGTCGCGGCGGTGGCCGTCAGGCCAATCGCCTCGGCGTACTTCAGGTAGGTCTCGACCGACGCGATCACGACGCGGGCCTCAACCGAGAGCAGCTCGATGCCGACCAGCGACACCTTCGCCCACGCGTCGATCACGATGCCCTTGTCCAGGATGCGGTCCACGACCTCGGCCAGGCTGGAGCTGTCCGTCGACTTCATGACCTTAGCCATCTGTCTGTCTCCTCAATCAGAGTGTTCGGCCTCTCGCTCGCAAGAACCTCGCGAGCCCCGGTGCGGCGAACCTCATCGCCGCTCCGTTATTATCCTAGAACATGATCAGCATCAGTGACAAGTTTCTGTAGAGATTTTTTGGATGAAGATCGCCAGTTATGCAAATAAAAACAGACTCGAACCCGAATGGTGTTCGGGCCCGAGTCTGTCGGGTTCGGAGTTGTGATGGGCCTGAACGATCAGCGTCCGGGCGCGGCGAGGGTCGGGCAGAAGTGCGCGGGGGCCCAGGGCCCGGACGATTCGAGGCGCAGGCACGGCAGGCCCTCGGCGGTCGACTCGACGGTGCGGCGCAGCGTTCCGGCCTCGTGGCGCGCGACGAGATAGGCGGCGTTCAGGATCGGCTCGACGCCGGCTTCGTCGGGCTTACGGAGCGGGAGCAGGCGCTCGTCGGCCAGCCGGCGTGCCGCGACTCGGACGGACTCGGCGATTGCCGAGGCGCGGCGGATGGTCTCTGATCGCGCCGACTCGGCCAGTTTTTTCTCACGCAGGTATCGGGCGCCGGGGGACCTCGGCAGAGCCTCGACCATGGCGGCCCATCGCGGGTCGACGGCCGCCAGGGCCTCGGTCGCGCACCCGAGATCGACCGAAAGCCGGAACGTCCATTCGTCTCGATCGGCGGACCGGTCGAGAAATTCATCGATGGAACCTAGGTTGCCGGCGGCCCATTGTTCCAGGGCCGTTGGCGTGCTGAAAAGCGAACCGAACCGGACCGGCATCACGGGACCGGCGGTCCTCATCGCCTCGATGACTCGCTCGTGCTCCAGCACTCTCGGGATCAGCCAGGTTGGGTCGGAGACCGTTCCCGACTGGAACGACGTCGAGGGAACCTCGCCCACGACCGCGGCCAGGCCCCCGATCGCGATCGGACGGACCGGCGCCCCCTCGACCCCTCGCAGCCCGGCCGGCAGCGCCGGACCCAAACGAGTAAAGCCGTAGAGATACGTAGCAGAATGCATGGAACCTCCCTGCTTCGTGGCAAGGCGAAAGAGGACGCAGCCCGGTCGACACTGGCCGGGCTTCGGCGTCGGGTTCAGCGTTGGTTGTCCCGGGTCAGGGCGTTCAAGGCATCGGCGAGGTGGCTCGCCGTGATTTGCACGTTGGGTGGCTCACCTTCGTCCGGCGAGTTGGGGAGTACCTCGCGGATCGCGGACCAGGCGGCGCGGGTGCAAACTGCCTGGATCTCGGCACCGTTGAAGCCCTCGGATGCGGCGACGAGGGATTCGATGTCGATGGCTCCGGCGATTGGTTTGCCTCGGAGACCGATTCGGAAGATTTCGCGACGGCCGTCGGTGTCGGGCAGGGGGATTTCCAGGTGGAGGTCGAAGCGGCCCGGCCGGAGGATAGCTGGGTCGATGATGTCGGGGCGGTTGGTGGCGGCCAGGATCAGGACGCCGTTCAATTCCTCGACGCCATCGACCTCGGCGAGGAACTGGCCGATGACCCGCTCGGTGACGTGGGAGTCGTCGCTTCCGCCACGTGTTGGGACGAGGGCGTCGATCTCGTCGATGAAGAGGATGCAGGGAGCCGCCATTCTCGCCTTGCGGAAGACCTCGCGGACGCCGCGTTCTGACTCGCCGACGTACTTTGAGAGGAGGGCTGGGCCCTTGATGGAGATGAAGTTGACCTGGGTCTGGCTGGCGACGGCCTTGGCGAGCAGGGTCTTGCCGCAGCCGGGTGGTCCGCTGAGGAGGATTCCCTTGGGCGGTTTGACGCCGACGCGGCCGAAGACCTCGGCGTGCTTCAGCGGCCACTCGACCGACTCGATCAGGCGGTTCTTGACCTCGCCGAGCCCGCCGACGTCATTCCAGCCGACGTCTGGGAGTTCGACGAAGACCTCGCGGATGGCGGAGGGCTCGACCTCGCAGAGGGCGGCTTCGAAGTCGCTCATGCGGACCTCGAGCGAGCGAAGCGTCTCGTAGGGGATCTGGCCCGAGGCGAAGTCGATCGCCGGGAGCAGGCGGCGGAGGCAGAGCATGGCCGCCTCCCGGCAGAGGGCTTCGAGGTCTGCGCCGACGAAGCCGTGGGTGATCGCCGCGAGGTGGGGCATGTCGACGTCGGAGGCCAGCGGCATGCCCCGGCTGTGGATTTCGAGGATCTCCTTGCGGCCGTCGCGATCGGGGATCGAGATGGCGATCTCGCGGTCGAACCGACCTGGGCGTCGGAGCGCGGGGTCGAGTGCGTTGGGGAGGTTTGTCGCGGCGAGGACGATCACGTTCTTGCGGCGATCGAGCCCGTCGAGCAGGGCCAGGAGCTGGGCCACGACCCGCTTCTCGACGTCGCCGACGACGCGTTCGCGTTGCGGCGCGATGGCGTCGATCTCGTCGATGAAGATGATGCTGGGTGCGTGTTTGGCGGCCTCGTCGAAGATCTTGCGAAGGTGGGCCTCGCTCTCGCCGTAGAACTTGTGAATGATCTCGGGACCGTTAACGGTGAAGAACCGTGCATCGGTCTCGTGGGCGACGGCGCGGGCGATCAGGGTTTTGCCGCAGCCTGGAGGGCCCTGGAGCAGGACGCCCTTGGGGGGGTCGATGCCGAGGCGCTCGAAGACCTCGGGGTATCGGAGCGGGAGCTCGACGATCTCACGGATGCGGTGCAGCTCGCGCTTCAATCCACCGATGTCTTCATAGGAGAGCGGCGGCGTGCCGGACTTGCCGTTTCGGGTTGGGCCGGCGTCTTTCTGAGGTCGGACAATTTGAAGTTCGGTCGTCGGATTGATGACGACCGGACCGGCCGGGGTGGTGCTGACGACGACGAAATCGGCCGATCGACTGCCGAAGAGGGGAGCCCGGATGCGGTCGCCCTTGATGACGGGGAGCCCGTCGAGCTTGCTGCCGATGTAGCGCAGGTCGCGTTCGGCGGGCTGGATCCCCTGGGGCTCGAGGGCGATACGTTCGGCGGGTCGTGCATCGGCGCGTGCGACCTCGACGACCTGGTCGATGGCCGCGCCGGTGTTTTCGCGAGTCAGGCCGTCGACCTGGATTCGCGACTGTCCCCGATGTTCCTTGAACGAGGGCATGGCCTTGACGGCCGTCGTGCGTTTGCCGGTGATCACCAGGATCTCGCCGACGCCCACTCCCAGCCGTTCGAGGTCGGCCGGATCGAGCCGGGCGAGCCCCCGGCCGAGGTCCCTGGGTATCGCCTCGGCCACCCTGAGTTTCGCCGCGGTTGCTTCCTCGATCGTCATGATGCGTTTCTCTCCTTCGCGAACGTCCCGCCGTGGGTCAGCGAGCCAGTTTGATCTCAAGGATGCCGTTGCGGCAGGTTGTCGACATCGCCTCGGCCGGGAAGCTCGACGGGAGCAAAACCTCCTTGCGATACTTCTTCGGCCCGCGCTGGGCGGCGATCGTCAGGATGTCGTCTTTCAGCTCGATTCGGAGATCGTCGGGTCCGATGCCGGGCATCTCGGCGACGACGAGAACGTGGTCGGCCTCCTCGAAAACGTCGACGGGCGGCTCGATGACCTCGCGGACCGTGGCACGGCCGGTCTGTTCGTCTTTCTGGACGTTGCCGAACGGTTCGACCTTGACCCCGCCTTCACGGTCGCCAAGTCCGGTCCGGATGGTGAAGCCGTAGACGCCCTGCACGCCGCCCTCCTGGCCGAACTCCTTGACTCCCTTGAGTTCCTTGCCGGTTTCCGCCAGCTCGCCGAGCTTCTCGATCAGGTTCGTCAAACCGCCCAGGAAGCCGCCCAGATCGGCGCCCCCGGGGGAGCGCCTGGGATCGGATGTCGACATGGCAACCTCGCACTTCGATTGTAGAGGAAAAGACGTAAATCCCATCAAACAGCGAGCGAGTGGGGGCATCCCCGTGGCCGGGCCTCGACGCTCGGCGTCAAGAGCGATCGTTTTAGTCGGGCCGGAGGACCGTCATCGTGATGTCGTCCGGCAGTCGACCCTGGAGCGAATGCAGCATCCCGAGGAAGACCAGCCCGGTCTCGCCCGGTAGGAGTGTCTCGGCGATCCGGCCGGCGATGAATCGATCGCGGGATTCGAGCAGCCGGGCGGCCTCGTCGCGAATCGCCTCGGCCCTTGACCGGGGCAGCGAACCGCCTGGCACCTCGCCCAGAATGCGTCGGTTGAGCTCATACTCCTGGATGAGCAGTTGCGGCGACTCCGTTCCCACCAGCGCGGCTCCCCGATCGATTAATTCCGCAAGTATCTGGTGGTTCCGGCTCCCCTGCGTGGAGAGCTCGCGGACGATCGCTTCCTCCTGACCACAGACCGGCAGGCCGTCCTGATAGAGACGGACCCGGTGAAGATCGAGCCTCATTTCCTCGATCCGGCGCTGGATCTTCTCCCAGAGCGCCTCAATCGAATTTTGATGCGCCTCCCATCGCGACCGGCCCATCCGCCGGACAAACGCCTCCTCGACCCTGGCGCCGAGTCGTCCCAGGTCTTCCCTCGTATGCACGATCGGAATCCAAACCAACTGGCGAGACATCGCATCTTGCCCATCTTGCTTCTCGCCGAGCGAATTCATCGTTGAGTCGCTCATTTCTCGAGGAACTCGGTCGTCGGAGTCCCGTTCCGGTTCTGTTTTTACCTTAGGACATGGAGGTCGAGATTGGAATTCGCGTCGAAAAAAAAGGACGGTACGTGCCATTTCACACGGGCGAGTTGACGTCGAGGCCGCGTCCCGCCGTTTGCGGCCGGTAGGAGGAGCCTGCGCCGGGCCGGGCGGATCGGGCTCGTGGACAGGAATCCAGATGGGAGCATCAGAGATGAAGACGACCTTTGATCGAGTCCTTCGCGGGGACCAAATCCTCGGCAACGGCGGGATCAGCAAGGCGATCCAGTCGCTCCTCGACGACGCCGAACCGGGCGAATATTCCGTGGAAGTGGTGACCCTCGGCGGCCCGGTGGATCCGGGGCATCCCCGACACTGTGGTAAGGCAATCAAGCATGTGGACGGGTCGATTTACATCGAAAGCGATTAATCCGGTGAATAGCGCTCACTTGCGAGCCCCTTCCCTGTTGGCCCATGATAAATGTAAGATGAGTGGAGGATTTGCGTCGATTCTTCGAAGGGCGGGGGCTCGTCATGGTGCGCCAGACGATCGGGCGGATGATGCGTTGGATTGCGGAACGGGGGGTGAGCTTCCCTACATCGGGATGGGGCGTCCGTTCGGCGGCCTGGATTCGCCGTTGGGGGCCGACGTCGTCTTCGCCGACGGCT
>DAHZZC010000302.1 GCA_027435495.1 Planctomycetales bacterium | reverse complement strand
GTTGATGCCCAGGTCGATGGCCTCGTGGAGGGTCGCCATCGCCTCGGATTCGTCGGTGGGCCCGTAGGCCCAGCTCATCCCCATGCACCCCAGGCCGATCGCGGAGACAGCCGGCCCGCGGGCCCCCAGGCGTCGATACTTCATCTCGGTCGATGCTCCGGTCCCGGAGGATTTGCCACGCGACCGCCTCGGCGGTCTCACTCCCACGCTCATGGTAGTCGGGCGTCGGCCGCGGTCAAGCGCCGGCAGTCGGAGGCCGGTTGAGCGGCGCCCGGCGATCGGGTAACGTCGCCGGATCGTCGCTCATCGACCGGCCCGTCGTGGAGTTCCCTGTTGTGACCCAATCCCACGTGCTTTGTCTCCTGGTCTCGACCTCGGCCCTCGTCGTCGCGGGGGACGCCGTCGGGGCCGACGACCCGAAGGCGACCCGCGACCGGATCGACGGACTCCTTCGCGCCGAGCTGACCCAAAACTGGTACCCCCGGGCCGTCGACCGCGATCGGGGCGGGTTTCATCAGTCGTTCGCCCGCGACTGGTCGCCCATGCCCGACCGTGACACCTTTCTCGTCTATCAGGCGCGCATGACCTGGACGGCCGCCGCCTTCGCCCGGTACGCAGCCGATCGTCGCGACGAATTCGCCGGATACGCCCGACACGGGATCGCCTTCCTCGACGACGTGATGCGTGACCGCGAACAGGGCGGCTTCTCCTGGATTCTTGACCCGGCGGGTCGGCCCGACCCAAAGCTCGGCGACGAGAAGCACGCCTACGGGATCGCGTTCGTCATCTACGCCGGCGCTGAGGCAAGGCTCGTGACCGGCGACGACAGGGCGCTGAAGGTCGCACGCGACGCCTTTGACTGGCTCGACGCCCACGCCCACGACGCGAAGCACGGCGGCTATTTCGAGGCCCTCCGCCGCGATGGCACGCCGATCACCTCCGCACCGCACGATGCCCCGATCGGACGCCGGACCGATCGCCTCGGGATTTATTATGGCTTCAAGACGATGAATGTCCACATTCACCTACTTGAAGCGGTTGCGGCGCTCGCGCGGGTCGACGACCGGCCCGTGGTGAAGGACCGCCTGCGTGAGTTGCTGGGGATCGTTCGCGACCGGATCGCCGTTGAACCCGGGGCTTTGAACCTTTACCTCACGCCCGACTGGCGGGCGATCCCGGCGCACGACTCGTTCGGCCATGACATCGAGACCGCCTACCTGCTCGTCGAGGCCGCCGAGGCGCTCGGAACCCCCGACGACGCCCGGACGTGGCGTGTCGCCCGGTTGCTGGTCGACCACGCCCTCGACTGGGGCTGGGACGCGCAGCACGGCGGGTTTTACGACAAGGGCGAGTCGTTCGGCAACCCGGCGTTCGACCGGACGAAGGTCTGGTGGACCGAGGCCGAGGGCCTCAACGCGCTGCTCGTGATGGATCGCCGGTACGGCCGCGAGTCCGGCCGCTATCGGGAGGCGTTCCGCCAGCAGTGGACGTTCATTGAAAAACACCTGCTCGACCCAGCTCACGGCGGCTGGTTCGCGCAGACGACCCGCGAGGGCCAGCTCATCGGCGACGGCCACAAGGCCGACCCCTGGAAGGCGAACTATCACACGTCGCGTGCGATGATGAACGTGGCGAGGCTCCTCGGGCGGGCCGACGCGGCCGATTGACCGGCCGCGTCGGCGCCGGGTTTCACGCGAACGGCTCAGGTCCATCCGCGTGAGTACGTTTCTCATCACTTATTCGGTCGCGGCAAGTACGACGGCGGATCGCTTGCCGGGAACGATTCTTCCGACGCCTCCTGCACGAGATCCTCGGTCTCAGTGATGTCGAGGCTTCCTCCACGGCTGGCCGATGATCCCGATTCGCCGGGCTTTTCCTCGGCCGGAGTCGTCTCCGACCGGGTTTCTGCCTCGTCGGAGGTGACTCGCCATTCCTCTCGCGGTGTCGCCATTGTCGAAAGTCCTCCTGGGATGGTTCGGCAAGAGACGGTCCCGCAACTTCGGTGCCCGCTTCACCGCCGGCCCGAGTCTATCGTCAGGGCAAGGCGTCTGAAGGTGCCAAAGCGCGTACCCTTCCGACCCGAACTCGGAATTCGCCAGCGACTTGCAGGTCGATAGTCTCACCGCATGACCTCAGAGATCGTGGCCGAGGAGGTGCGAGACGACCGGGAGTTGGCCATCCGAGCAGACACTCTCCCTCGATCTCGAAATCGAGATCGGCGGTCGAGAATCCACCCCACCCTCTGGCACCACCGCACTCGTCCGCGCAGAATAGCGCCCGGAATACCGGAGTTGGCGATCGCGATCGACCTGTCCGATTCGAGGAGCGATTTGATGAGAACGCGATTCTCTGTAGCCTCGACGCTGGTCCTGCTGGCGCTCGGGAGTCGGACGGCAACGGCGGCGGAAGCCGTGCCGGTGGGGGTGGCGGTGGTCGATATCACGCCCGATTACCCGGTCCGGATGACCGGCTATGCCAGCCGGCAAACGGAGTCTGAGGGGATTGAGAGCCGGCTGAAGGCCCGGGCGATCGCGATCGGAGGCGATGAGAACGAGGGACCGGCGGTCCTGGTCGCGATCGACAACTGCGTGATCCGATCGGTCATCGCGGATGAGGTCGCCACCCGGCTGAAGACCCGCGCGAAGCTGAAGCCCGAACGGCTCGCGATCTGCGCGACGCACACGCACTGCGGCCCCGCGCTGGCGGTCGGCCTGCCGTTCATCTTCGGCCGTCCGCTCCCCGCCGACCAGGCCGATCGAATCGCCCGGTACACCCGAGAGCTCACCGACGGAATCGAGAAGGCGACCCTCCAGGCGCTTGCCAACCGGAAGCCGGCCACGCTGGCCTGGGGCCGCGGCTCGGCCGGCTTCGCGGCCAATCGTCGTGTTCTGAAGGATGGCAAGTGGGTCGGCTTCGGGGTCAACCCGAATGGGCCGGTCGACCGGAGCCTTCCCGTGCTGACGGCCGTGGACGGTGCGGGGAAGGTCCGCGCCGCGCTCTTTGGCTACGCTTGCCACTGCACGACGCTCGGCGGAGACTTCAACAAGATCTGCGCCGAGTGGGCCGGCTATGCCTGCGACGACGTCGAACGCGCCTATCCGGGCGCCGTTGCGATCGCGATCATCGGCTGCGGGGCCGACGCAAATCCCGAACCCCGAGGGAAACTCGACCAGGCCAGGGCCTACGGCGAGGCGGCGGGATCCGAGGTGCGTCGGCTCCTCTCCGCGCGGACGGGACTCACCCCCCTGCCCGGCCGGATTGCCTGCCGGGTCCGTCGTCTCGAATTGCCGCTGGAGCCGACGCCCAGCCGGGAAGACCTCGTGCGCCTCTCCAGCAAGCCGGCCTCGGAGGGGATGCTGGCGCGGAACGGCCTTGAACGGCTCGACCGCGGTGAGGCGATCCCAACCACGGTTCCGTATATCGTTCAAACCTGGTGCTTCGGCGATGAGATGGCGATGGTCTTTCTCGCGGGCGAGGTGGTCGTCGATTATGCGATCCGGATCGGCTGGGAGGCTGACGCGCCCCGGATCTGGACGGTCGGCTATGCCAACGATGTTCCGTGCTACATCCCCTCGCGCCGGGTCCTGACCGAAGGCGGCTACGAGGCCGATAGCTCGCTGATCTACTACGGCCACGCCTCGCGGTTCCGGCCGGAAATCGAGGACCGGATCCTTGGTGCCGTGCATGACCTGCTGCCGCCGCCATTCGACGGTCCCCGGCGCTGATCGCGCGGGAGCTTCGCGGGGTCAATCACAGGGCTCGAGCGGTCGGTAGGCGGGCAGAAGCGGGGCGTCGGCGGCGCGCTCGACGGCCATGTAAACCGATTGCCCCAACCCGCGCTGGCAGACGTCATAGAGATCGTGGCGGCAGGCGAAGAAGGATCGGATGATCTCCGGGTCCCACTGCTTGCCGGCGCCCTCGCGGAAGATTGCCTCGATCCGGGCCGGCGGGAGAACGGGACGGTATCGGCGGGTCGACATCATGGCGTCGCAGGAGTCGGCGACGGCGACGATGCGAGCGATCGGCGGGATGGCCTCACCGGCCAGACCATCCGGGTAGCCGCCGCCGTCGAACCGCTCATGATGGCCGCGGATGCCCGGCCGAAGGTAGGCCAGCCGCGAGACGCTCGCAATGATCCGCTCGCCGATAATCGGGTGTTCGCGGATGTGCTCCTCTTCCTCGGGTGTGAGCGGGCCAGGCTTGCAGAGGACCTCGTCGCGGATGCCGATCTTGCCGACGTCGTGCAGCAGGCCAGCCAGGTAGAGATCGCTGGTCTCACCGCGCGAGAGACCCATCACCTCGCCGAGCCGGACCGCGATCCGTGCGACCCGCTCGCTGTGGCCGCAGGTATAAGCATCCTTGGCGTCGATGGCCGTCGAGAGGCACTGGACGATGCCGAAGAGGGTCTCTTTCAGGTTCTCGTAGAGGGCGACGTGGCGATCGTGGCCGACCTGGAGCCGCCAGACGACACGGATGATCCGCAGGTCGGAATCGTCCATCGAGTCGTCGTGGTCAAGCCCGATGGCGATCAACCAGGTCGCACCGGTCGGCTCCAGCGGGAGGATCACGGCGGAGGAGGGTTCCGGGCCCGGCGGCAGCTCCATCGAAGCATCGGAGCCGCTGGGCCGCCATCCGCCACCCCAGGGAAGACGCGCCGCGAGTTCCAGGGCCACGGCTCGGCACCAACCTGGCGAGGGGTGGGGTGCGGAGCCAACGATCTCCAGGACGCTTCCGGCCGACTCCGAGTAGACAAACGCCAGCGCAGCGTGGGTGGAGTCGCAGATAGCGGCCAGGGCCGAGGCCAGTCGACGAGAGGTGGCCTGTCCCCCCTCGAGGGCGCTGACGAACCGGTCGAGTGCGAGCCAGGGAGCCTCGCGATCGTTGGCGATCTCGGCGCCCGGTCGGCCGTCGGCTCGGCCGGTCGAGTCTCCGGTCCGCATGGGAAAATCCTTCTAAGGTCCAGGGAGCGACGGCGCCGTCGGTCTCATCCCGCGGTTGACTTGGCCCATCACCGACCGGCGGCTCCGTCGCCGCAAGCTCCGACGATCGCGGATACCTCGACAATCCGGCCTTGGGTTTTCGGTTGAGAGCCATACCCGCCTCGCTGGCGACTGCTCGATTGTTTGATGACCTCTCGTTACGAAAATCGAGAGGCAGGAGTGGCTGACACACTGACTTTCCCACGGAAAACAGAAGACGGCGAACAGAAAACCGAGTGGAACACCCAGAACTGTAGCTCCGTTTTTGCCGGCTGGCTGAGGATTCTCCGTGGCGGGGCCAATGAAGGGTCTCGATGTCCACATTTGGCTGCGGAATGGCCTAGGCTTGGATGGCGAGGGTGGGCACCTCGGGGCCCTTGCAATGGACCGACCAGCTTCCTGTAAAGGTACTGGTGCATACCGGGGGTGTCGAAGCCGAACCGATCAGGACCCTCCTGATGAGCGACGATTTCCCCAGATTGGACCGTCCGGCGGAGGCGAAGGGCCCGCACGCCACCCAGGACGGCGTACCGACCCGAGACATTGAGCCGACGGGCTACGCCGCTCGACTGGCCGCCAGCGCGCCCGGGCCACTCCCGCCGACCCTCCTCGAGCCCGGCCCGCGCGACTTTTCCGGATTTGAGGTACCCGCGTATGCGGCTCGTGGGGACGCGGTGGTCCAGGCCTGGGAACCGCCGGGGCTGAACCGGGCGACTCTGGACTGGCCCCCACGTCCCGAGGTCATCGAGACAAACGGCGACAAAGATGTCCGGCCCGCCTCGATCAGGTCGCGGTGCGGCCGGCCGACCGTTCCCGGCTACGAAATCCTTGAGGAACTTGGGCGGGGCGGAATGGGGGTCGTCTACAAGGCGCGGCAGCTCCGGCTCAATCGGATGGTCGCCCTCAAGATGATTCTGGCGGGCGACCACGCCGGGGCCGACGCGATTGAGCGGTTCCTGGCCGAGGCGCAGACCGTCGCCCGTCTCCATCACCCGAACGTGGTGCAGATCCACGCGATCGGCGACATTGACGGCCGCCCGTTCGTCGAGCTGGAGTACGTCGAGAGAGGCAGCCTGGCCGAGCATCTCGACGGCACGCCCTGGCCGCCGCGCGCCGCCGCGAAGATGGTCAAGCGGCTCGCCCAGGCGATGGAGGAAGCGCATCGGCTGGGGATCGTCCATCGCGACCTCAAGCCGGGGAATATTCTGATCGGCGACGACGGCTCACCGAAGATCACCGATTTCGGCCTGGCGAAGATCGGCGACCGGGATATCAACCTGACGCGGACCGATTCGATCCTCGGCTCGCCGAACTACATGGCGCCCGAGCAAGCCGAGGGGCGGGCGCGCGAGGTCGGGCCGGCGGCCGACATCTACGCGCTGGGGGCGAATCTGTATGAGCTTCTGACCGGCCGCCCGCCGTTCGTCGGGCCGACGATTCTGGCGACGCTCGAACTGGTCAAGGACGCCGAGCCGGTCTCACCGCGGCAGCTTCAGCCGGGGGTCTCGCCCGACCTGGAAACCATCTGCCTGAAGTGTCTGCGAAAGGAGCCGGGGCGTCGGTACGAGTCAGCCGGAGCCCTGGCGGCCGATCTGAAGCGCTACCTCAATGGCGAGCCGATCCTGGCCCGTCCGACGCCGCGCTGGGAGCGAGCCTGGAAATGGGTCCGACGTCGCCCGGCGATGGCGGCTCTGGCGGCCGTCTCGACCGCCTCGATCGTCGCGATGATCGTCGGCGGAGCCTGGTATCGGGCCGAGCGCAACCGCCGCGACCAGGACGTCCTCCAGCGGATTGAGGGCGTTCGGGCCCGCGCCGGGCGGTTTCTCCTGCTCGGTGAGGAGGCGATCCGCCGCCAGGACTGGGACGGTGCCAAGGCCCAGATGAGCAGCGCCATGGCACTGATCGCCAATGAGCCGGAGCTCTCGGGGATTGTCAACGAGACCGGCCGGGCTCTGGAGCTGGCCGAGCG
>DAHZZC010000301.1 GCA_027435495.1 Planctomycetales bacterium | reverse complement strand
CCTGCCGGTGGTCGAGCTGCTCCGGGGGCTCTCGGGAACCTGACCGTCGGTTGAAAGCATGATCATTCCATATGCCTGATTCCAGATTCCCGAGCACGAAGGAAGAGTGGGGGACTCGGCCGTTATGGGCGAGATGCCGGAGATCAATGGCGACGGGCCGCGCGGCGGGCTGACTCCCGACGAGGCGCTGGAGCTCTCGGCCCGGATGGGTGGGCTGGCGCGGGCCGGGCTGCCGATGGGCTCGGGCCTGGCGGCGATGGCCGAGGAGCTGCCGAGGGGTCGGCTGCGCTCGGCGATGCAGAGCCTGGCCCACTCGATGGATTCGGGCCGGACGGTTGGCGAGGCGATCGAGGTCGAGGCGGGTCGGATCCCGCCGCACCTGCGCGGGTTGGTGGCGGCCGGGGTGCGGAGCGGGCGTCTGGGCGAGGTCCTGGACGGATTTTCCCGGTATGCGACCACGGGCGCCGAGCTTCGGCATCGGCTCGCGCTGGGGCTGGCGTATCCGGCCGCAAGCCTGCTGGCGACCACGGTGATCTTCACGTTCGTTGGGCTCGCGGTTGTCCCGCAGTTCGAGTCGATCTTCCGGGACTTCGGCATGCCGCTTCCCAGCGTCACGATCCTGGTCCTGGAGGTGGCGCGGAGGACGGTCGACATCTGGCGGACGATCCTCTTCCTCGTGGTCGCGGCGATGGTAACGGTTGTCCTCGCGCGGGCTTTCCTCTCAACGGCGATCGTGCGTGGGCTGGCGGGTCACCTGCCGATTGTGGGTGGGGTCTGGCGGTGGACGGGTCTGGCCGACTTCTGCCACTGGCTGGCCCTGCTAATCGAGCAGGGGCTGCCGATGCCCGAGGCGCTCCGGCTGGCCGGTCAGGCGGCGCAGGATTCGAGCGTCCGGAGCGGGGCCGATCAGTTGGCCGCCGAGGTTGAGGAGGGCCGTTCGCTCGCGGATGCGGTCGCCGAGGGCGGGGCGCTGCCCCCCCGGCTCGCCCGGCTGATCCGGTGGGGCGAGAAGCGCGGCGGCCTTCCCGATATCCTCCACATGGTCGGCGAGATGTTCGCCGCCCGCGCCTCCGCCCACACCAGCTTCGCCGCGGCGGCGCTGAGCGTCGCCTGTTTCATCGTCGTCATCGTCGGGGTGAACCTGGTGATCCTCGGCCTGATGCTGCCGATGATCACCCTCATCAGCCGGCTCTCCGGCTGAGCCGACCCAAGCCTGGAGATCCTCGTGACCCCGGATCCGATCGAGCCAACGCCGAACGAGGAAGCGCCCCGCGTCGATGGCGAGTCCGCGCCGGTCGCCTGGGAGTCTGACGAGAGATCGTCCGGCACCTGGTCGGCCGACGATGAGGTCCCGGTCGCGCCGAAGAAGGAGGACGTAGGCCCTGGCAAGGCGATCGACGACGCAATGGAAGACGCCGACGACCTCGCGGCGGCCGGCCGGGCTCGGCCGTGGCGGGTCAGCCACATCATGATCGCGGTCGCGGTCGTGGCGGTGGTCCTCTGGTTCGTGATGTTGCTGGGTTTCTTCGGCCTGGTGCTGGCACCTTTGGGCCTGGTGGTCCTGGCGATCACGGCCGGGTTCGTGCTGGCCCGGCTCCGGGCTTCGCGGCAGGAGGCGCTGCTGGCATTGCTGGCGATCGCCGCGGAGCGGGGGATGCCGCTCGACGCCGCAATCTCGGCGTTCGCCGACCAGTTCGGCGGCCGGAGCCGGCGGCGGATTCTTGGCGTCGCGGCCCAGCTTCGGGCCGGACGATCGCTGGGCCTCGCACTCTCGCAGCCGAAGCGTGTGGTTTCCAGCGACGCGATCCTGATGGTCCGCGTCGGTGAGGCGGTGGATGCCCTGCCGGCGGCCATTCGAATGACCGCCAGCAACCGCGCGGCGCGCGTCGGCAACTGGACCAGCTTCGCCTCGCAGCTCGCTTACCTGCTCGCGCTTCTGAGCGTCGCCGAGGCGATCTCTAGCTTCCTGCTCTACTTCATCGTGCCGAAGTTCGAGGCCATCTTCAGGGACTTCGGGGTTCCGCTCCCCGGGATCACGATCTTCATGATTCGGATCTCGCATCTGCTGGTCCGGTACGGCGGGCTCGCGGGTCTGATTGTCATCGGGCAGGTGATCCTGCTCCTTTACCTGCCGTTCTCGTACGGCGGCTGGATGAATTACCGGGTCCCGATCTTCGATCGGCTGATGGGGCGCCGGCACGCCGCCCTGGTGCTCCGGGCGATTTCGCTTGCGCTCGAGGCGAACCGGCCGATCGGGAAGGCGATGGAGATTCTGGCCGCCGACTACCCTGCGCGTTGGTATCGACGGCGCCTGGCGAGGGTCTCGGACGACATCGACTCGGGGGGCGACTGGATCCAGGCGCTCTGGCGACGAGGTGCGATCCGGCGCGCTGATGCCGAGGTGCTGGGCTCGGCCGCCTCGGTCGGCAACCTGTCCTGGGCCTGCCGCGAGCTCGCCGCGACCACCGAGCGGCGGCAGCAACTCCGGATGCAGATGATCTTGCAGGCGATCTTCCCGCTGGCGGTCCTGGCGGTCGGACTGGCGGTGGCTGTCCTCTGCCTTGGCTACTTCGTCCCGCTGGTGAACCTGATTCAGAGGCTCTCGGACCTTCCATGATGCGATCCCAAGCTCCCAGAACTGGCTCGACCAACGCCCGGGTGCGCCGGGGCTCGCTGCTCCCCGAGATGGCGATCGCGACGATCCTGCTCGGCGCCGCGATGACCATGACCGTGCAGGTGCTCGGCCACGCCGGGCGGGTTCGCCGCGACGCCGATCACCGACAGCGCGCCACGCTGGAGGTCGGCAACCTGATGGAACGCCTTGCCGCGATCCCGTTCGACGAGCTGACCGACGCTCGGGCTCGTGGTCTCAAGCTCTCCGAGTCGATGGCCCGGCTTCTTCCGGATTCGGAGCTCTCGGTTTCGGTGACGGAGGAGAAGCCGGGGGCGGATCGGAGATCCAAGCGGCTGGCGGTCAAGCTCCGGTGGCGGGGCCGATCGGGCGAGTGGGAGGTCCCGGTTCGCCTGGTTTCCTGGCTCGAGCGCGGGAGGACGTCGCGATGATCATCGAGAGAGACCAGAGGGACCGCCGACGACCCCGGGGCGTCACGCTGATCGAGATGATGGTCGTGGTCTCGGTGCTCTCGGTCCTGATTGGTCTTTGCGCCGTGACCATCCAGTTACTGATGAAGGTCGGAGCTGATGCGCACTCGCGTCGCGAGGCGGCCTCGGCGCTCGGGCGGCTGGCGGAGCAGTTCCGGGCCGACGCCCACGCCGCCGAATCGGCCGAGATCCGGCCGCCGTCGGGACTCCGGCTGATGGCCAACCGCGGAACGGTGATCGAGTACGCGGCTCGAGACGGCCGGGTCACCCGGACCCAGACCGGCATTGGGCCGACGCCCCAGCACGAGACGTTCGACCTTGGTCCCGACGGCACCCTCGCCTTCGACCGCCGAGACGAGGAGGGCCGACCGTTCCTGGCCCTGATCGTCGGCAAGAAGTCGAGGGCCGGTCGTCCGGATCCGCCGCGACCCGAGGAGGTCGTGGCACTGATCGGTAAGGACCGCTCGCGAGGAGGGCCGGCACGATGATTCCGATCCGCAAGAATCGTCCCCACCGGGGGATGCTGGCAATCGCTGTGCTGGTCTGCCTGCTCATCGTGATTGCGATCGCCGGAACGCTCATCCGGGCCGCCACCGCCCAGCGCGACGAGGCGCGTGCCGTCGAGCGCCGGCTCCAGGCGGAATGGCTCGCCGAGGCCGGCTTGCAGCGAGCGATCGCCCGGCTGGCCACTGACCCCAAATATCAGGGCGAGACCTGGAATCTCGAACCCCGCGATCTCGACGCGCCCGACGGAGCCTCGGTGACGATCACCGTGGAATCCGACCCGACGAATCGGACGATCCGCGCTCGCGCCGATTACCCACGCGATCCACCCCGCCGCGCCCGATGCACCCGAGAGATGCGCCTCAACGGTTCTCCGAGATGAGCGGCCACTCTGAAATCTTTCATCCTTACAGGCTTCCACCATGGCGATTCCGTCCCCGCCAGTCCCTGACCTCGGAGGTATCGAGATGAACCGCGGAAGGCAAGGTTCCGCCCCCGGCCGGCGCCGGGGCTTCACGCTGATCGAGCTGCTGGTGGTGATCGCGATCATCGCCGTGTTGATCGCTCTTCTCCTCCCGGCCGTGCAGGCGGCGCGCGAGGCCGCGCGCCGGGCCCAGTGTGTCAACAACCTGATGCAACTGGCGATCGCCGTTCAGAACTACGAGACCGCCCACGAGCTGTTCCCGCCGGGAGTGGTCAGCGAGAAGGGCCCGGTGCTCGACCAGCCGACCGGCTACGGTTATGGCTGGATCGTCCGCATCCTGCCGTACTGCGAGATGCGAAACACGTACAACCACTTCAACATGCAGATCAGCCTGTACGACGGCCGGAACCTCACGACCCGGACCACCCTGATCCGGACCTTGCTCTGTCCGTCGGACAACCGGCCCAACCGAAACCCGGCGAACGAGGTCGTCCTGAGCAACTATGTCGGCTGCCACAACGGCCTGGAAGCACCGATCGACGCGACCAACAACGGCGCCTTCATCCTCAACAAGGCGATGCGTTACGAGGACATCCCCGACGGCCTCTCCAACACGGTTTTCCTCGGCGAGAAGGTCAATGACGGTGGCGGAGAGGGATGGGCCTCGGGAACCCGGGCGACGCTCCGGAACCTGGGGACGCTGCCCAACGGCACGATCGCCTTCGGCCCCGGCAAATCGGCGCCCGGCCAGCCCGGCGACGAGGGCAACCCCGAACCGAATCCCCAGGCCGCCGCGCCGGGGACGCCGGGCTACGTCGGCGGCTTCTCCAGCCGGCATCCGGGCGGCTCCAACAACGCGTTTGGCGACGGCTCGGTTCGATTTTTGAAAAACTCCGTGTCGATCAAAACCGCGACGTTACTGGGCAACCGCCACGATGGCGAGATCCTCGACGCTGCCTCGTACTGACCGCCACCGGGAGAGCGATCGCGATGCGACGGAAACCACACGACGACGCCGGCTTCACCATGATCGAGCTGCTGGTGGTGATCGCGATCATCGCCGTGCTGATCGCGCTTTTGCTCCCCGCGGTTCAGGCGGCTCGTGAGGCCGCGAGGAAGTTGAAGTGCACCAACAACCTCAACCAGCTCGGCGTGGCACTCCGGCAATATGTCTCGACGCACAGGGTCCTGCCGCCGGGCACGGTCGAGCCGAAGGGCCCGATCGTGAGCGTTCCCCGCGGCTACCACATGGCCTGGACCGTGCAGATCCTCCCGTACCTCGAAGAGCAGAACCGATACGCCAGGATCAACTTCCGCCATGGGGCGTACGACGACGCCAATTCCACGGCTTTCGGAGGTGTCCTGCACGTCTTCCTCTGCCCGAGCAACCCGAGAGGCGGAGGCCGATCGACCGATTATGCCGGCTGCCATCACGACGTCGAGGCGCCGATCGATGCGAACAACCACGGACTGCTTTATCTCAACAGCCACATTGCCGACGATGAGATCACCGACGGCCCGGCCTCCACGATCTTGCTTGGAGAAACGTCGGGAGGATCGATACTGGGCTGGTTCTCCGGGACGCGCGACACGCTTCGCAACACCGGCTCGCCGATCAACAGTCCCGATCCGACGTTCCCGGTCGGGACTCCATCTTATCGATCGTTGACCCCGGAGGAGACACTCCAGAAAATCGGC
>DAHZZC010000300.1 GCA_027435495.1 Planctomycetales bacterium | reverse complement strand
GCGATCTTCACGTGACCTTGAGCTGCGTCCGGGTCGGGAGCTGGAGCTCCCTCCTACAAGGACCTTTGGTCTCGTCCTTCCCAATGGACCGCGCTATCGTGGTTTTCGATGCCGGCTCCGCCAGCGGATGGACGTGGCGGGAACCTCAACTCCATCCGGCTGGTCTAGACCTGTAGGAGCCGGCTCCAGCCGGCGATCTTCACGTGACCTTGAGCTGCGTCCGGGTCGGGAGCTGGAGCTCCCTCCTACAAGGACCTTTGGTCTCGTCCTTCCCAATGGACCGCGCTATCGTGGTTTTCGATGCCGGCTCCCGCCAGCAATCCTCGCGGCTGCTGTGTCGCCGGACTGGATCGTCTGTCGATGTGCTCGGGCCTTGACGGGTCGAGCGGAGGCCGGCGATCGGTCTTCGGGTCTTCCGGGAATCCTCCGAATTGCGGTTCTCGGACGGAGGAATCTCGATTAACATTCGCGCTGGATGCGCCCTGGCGCGCCGTGCGACGGACCGGACGGGACCATCGGGATCTACAGAGCGGGGCGGCGTGGACATGATGTCGAACGACTCGCGGGAAGTGCCGGGGATCGGGGACGAGGACGGGGCCGGGCGATCGGAGGGCGCTGGAGCGATGACACGTCGGGACGGCGCGCCGGGCGACGGCGGGATCTCGGCCCGATGGGCGCGGATCGAGCGGCTCTGGTGGGTGGCGCTGGTCGTCACCATGGGGATCTTCTCGGCCCTCCCGATCGTGAACCTCGCGCTGGGACTTTCCACGAAGGATTACGGTCTCTGGTATCAGGTTGGGCTGGCGGAGGGTCAAGGGCTGGACGTCTATCCGAGGCCCGAGACCGGCCGGCTTTTTCCGTTCATGTACCCGCCCTCGGCCGCGGCGATGCTCGGCGTGCTCGCCCGGCTCGGGCCGGTCGGGATGCTGGTCGCGCTGGTCGCGATCAACTCGGCCTCGTGGCTGGCCTGCATCGCGCTATCCACCTATCTGGTCGCCGGGCCGGGAGGCCGCCGGCATCCGCTCGTCGTGATCGTTCCGACGCTTTCCGTGATCGTCCTGATCCACAATATTTACCTGCTCGGCCAGCCGAACCTGATGCTTCTGGCGATGGTCCTCGGGGCGTTTGCCTGCTTGAGGGTGAACCGACCGGGCGCGGCCGGATTTTTGGTTGCGACGGCCGCGGCGGTCAAGGCGTTCCCGCTTCTGATTTTCGGGTATTTCGTCTATCGGCGGATGTGGCGGGCCTCGATCGCGACGGTCCTCTCGCTGGCCGCCTGGCTGCTGATCGCTCCACTCCCGTTCCGGACACTGGCGCAGGCCGTCGACGACGTCTCGGTCTGGTCCCAGGGGATGCTCTTCACCTACGACAAGCACGGAATCGCCCAGCGCCCGCTGCGATCGTACAGCTACAAGAACCAGTCGATCATGGCGGTGATGCACCGGATGCTCCGCGACGTTCCGGCCGACGGCGAGGCGATCCTTTCGGGCCGGTCGCACGCGGCGCCGGGGACCGTCCGGCCGACAAAGGGCCTGCCGCCCGTCGATCCCTCCACCGACCTGCTCACCTTCCTCAAGCCCCATCACCGAGGCGAAGGGGGAACGTCTCCGGCTAAGCCGGCGGCCCGGTGGGAAGAGGATATCCGGCGCGCCGAGCCGGCACTTCGGGCCTCCTGGCGAGTCAACCTCGTCTCGCTCGACTTCCGGTCCGTCACCCTCGTCACCCTGGCGACCATGGCCGCGCTCTCGCTCTTCGCCTGGGCGATGCTCCCACCGCTCAGGCTCCGGACTCGCGAGACGGACGCCCTCGAATTCGCGATCGTCGCCCTGCTGACCGTCGTTTTCTCGCCGCTTTCGTTTAATTATGCGTATGTTTGGCTGATGTATCCGACGGCCCTGGCGTTGCATCGGATTCTGGGCGAGCCGGGCACGGCGGTCCGGCCGAGAACTCGAGGGGCGATCGCCTGGATCGCGGCGGTGCTGACGATTCCAATGCTGGCGATCGTGGCGCCGAAGGGGGCGCAGGCGTGCGGCAACCTGTTTGTTCCGGCGATTCTGCTGGTGGTCGGGCTGGGCCTGATGCTCCGCCGCGACTGGAAGGGATCGAGCGTTGGGACGCCCTCCACGACACCGGCGCCGCACCTGCGCCCGGCGTCGGCGGGCGCGAGCACGGAAGCGGCGCGGGGATGAGGTCGGCTTTCGGTGGCGAACAGGCCGCCGGGTGAGTCGCTGGCGGTCCGAGTGGGCGATGTCCTGGAGACACGTTCCCCGACCCTTTCGATCGCTGGGGGCATCCGTCATGATCGATTGGCCCGGGCTCTGGAACGGTCCAGGAATCCGGTACGATCGGTTCCGAGCGGTCACGTCGTCCGTCCGTCGGCCGTGTTTTCGGTGGGCCATCGCGCTGGCCCTGATCGTCCTGGTGCGGTTCGGGACCCGAGCGGGGGCCGATTCGCCGCCCGGAGACGATCCGGGAGGGTCTTCTTCCGCGGCATCGACTCCCGAGGCTGGCCCTGAGCCGGCCGGTCTGGACGAGCGAATCCGACGGCTGGAGGCCCTCGGCTCGACCGTCCTCGAGCAGAATCGGCGTCTCGCCGAGGAGAACCGCCGCCTCGCTGAGGAGAACCGGGGGCTCGCGCGGCGGTTGCAGGAGATGAATCGGCGGCATGAGGAGCTGTCGAGTCGGCTCGATCACCTCGCCTCGCCCTTGCCCGCACCCACGCCGTTGACGTCCCCGGCCGCGACCGCGACCGCGACGGCCGTACCGCCGAATCCTGACCTCCCGGCCGAGGCCGCGACCGGCGGCGGGGCCTATGTCCCCGCCCCGCCGGCCGAACCACCCGGCGAGGATCGTCCCGCCTTCGGCCCCATCTGGGCCGGATCCGAATTCCTGATCGGCGGATATGACAGCGAAAAGAGCCAGTTCATTCTGGCCCAGCCGCGTGACCCGGAACGGACGCCGTTCGCGCTCAACTTCGACCTGATCACCCAGGTGCGCTACACGGGCTTCGCTCGCTCGGCGCCGACCTGGACCGACAGCGCCGGCGTCGTCCTGCCGGTCCGGAACTACGACACGGTCCAGGTCAATCGCAACTGGTTCCAGTTCAGCGGCTATGCCCTCGACCCGCGGCTCCAGTTCATGGCCGTGGTTTTCAGCTCCTCGACGAACAACGCGACGCTCTTCCTCGGCTGGCTCGATTATCGGTTCAGCCGGGCGTTCACCCTCTCCGCGGGATACTACAAGGTTCCCGGGAGCCGCGAGTGGTACGACTCGTTCCGCTACACTCTCGGCGCAGACCGGACCATGGCGACCACCTTTTTCCGGCCGGACATGAGCCCGGGGATCTGGGCCTCAGGCGAGCCGGTGACGGGTCTGCATTACGTTGCGATGGTCGCCAATTCGTTCAACGGCCTGGTTCTGACGAATAACCGGGTCGGCAACAACATGGCCTTCGCCGGCAGCGCGTGGTGGGAGCCGCTCGGCGCCTTTGGGCCTGGTCCCTCGGATATCGAGGAGCACGAGCGGCCCGTGGTCCGGATCGGATCGAGCCTGACGCTCGCCCGAGAGATCCTCGCGGGTGCCGCGGCCGTTCAGGCGAATCCCGAAAACACCATCTTCCGGCTTTCCGACGGCACTCCGCTGGCAGCGGCCGGCGCGCTGGCGCCTGGGGTCGATATCTACAAGACCAGCGCGCAGCTCTGGGCGGTCGACGCGGCATTCAAGTACCGGGGCCTGAGCCTCTCGGGCGAGTATTACTTCCGCTGGCTCAATGATTTCCGATACACCGGCGGCCCGCTCCCGATCCGCGGTCTCTTCGACACGGGTGCCTACGCCCAGGGATCCTATTTTCTCGTCCCGAAGCGAGTGGAGCTCTACGCTCGCCACTCCTTTGTAACCGGCCCATTCGGCGGCGGCGATGAATGGAGTGGGGGGCTCAACTGGTACGTACTGGCCCGGCGCAACTGGCGGATGACCTTCGACGTGACCCGGATCAATCACTCGCCGGCCGAGAACGAACTCACCGGCTACCGTGCCGGAGAGAGCGGGACGCTGTTCCAGCTCCAGATGCTCACCGATTTCTAAGCGAGGGATGACGGTTCCGACGCCCGCCCCTGCCCCCGCCCTGGCGACGACCCATCCCCCGCCGACGCCGATCCTCCCGGCCGGCTCGCGACCAAATCGATGGTTATCGGCGATCGTGGCAGTCTGGCATTGCCTTTTTCGGGGGATCGGCCAAAATGCCGCCCACCTTCAGGCGAGGCATCCGGCGCGAGGGAACGCGGAGGATGACCGCCCGCGATCGGGGGATCGTGACGGTGAGGCGTCGGCCGGACGGGCGGGACATCCATCCCGCGCCGGTCGGACCAGAGAGGCCCGCCGTCCGACGTCCTGAACGGGCGAGAGCATGGCGAAGCAAGGAGGCTCAAGCCGATGGCGCGCTGGTTTGTCGATCGTCTGCCCGAGCGAGGGATTCCTTCGGTGAGCCTGAGGCGGCTGCTCCCGCAGGCGCAGTTCGTCGGCTGCGCCGACTGGGAGGTCTCCGGCTGCTCCGACGATCACCGTCGACTCGACCCGGGCCAGGTCTTCGTGGCGAGCCGGGGCGCTCGTCCGGGTTACGACGGACACGCCCACGTCCGCGAGGCGCTCGAGCGAGGCGCGGCTGGCGTGGTGGTCGAGCGTCACTGTCCCGACGCCGGACGGCTTCAGGTGGTGGTCGACGACGCCGCCGCGGCGCACGCGAGGATCTGCCAGGCGCTCGCCGGTGACCCCTCGCAGCACCTGTTGGCGGCAGCCGTGACCGGGAGCTTTGGCCGGACGCTGGCCTCGGTGTTCGTCCGGTCGATCTTCGAGGCGGCCGGGCATCGATCGGGGCTGGTCGGCGCGCTGGGCTTCTTCGACGGAGAAGGCCCCCATGCCCTCGGCGCCGCGATCAGGCGGCCGGGCGTCGGACCTGGCCGGACCCGGCTCGACCGGACGGATACCGCCTTCGCCCCCGACGCCTTGAGCCTCGCCGCAATGATGGCCGAGATGGTCGACCGCGGTTGCGAGGCGGCCGTTCTGGAAGCCTCGGCCGAGGCGATCGAGCACCGGGCTTTCGCTGGGATTGACCTTCACGCCGCGCTCGTCACGGATGTCTCCGCCCCCTGGGGCTTCCCGGAAGAGGTCCGGCTCGAACGGCGACGCGCCAAGGCCCGACTGGTGCGCCAGGTTGTCCCGGGCGGCGTGGTGATCGTGAACGCCGACGACCCGAACGCGGAGATTCTCGGCGGGGTGAACCTCGACGCCGATCGGCTCTCCTACGCGATGGAGCCGGCCGCTCGGCCCGACCGCTCGGCCGATGTCACCGGCCGGATCGTTCGACTCGACGCGGACGGAACGCGGATGATCGTCCGCGGACTCGACCGCGAGATCATCGTCGACCTTCGCCCGGTCGGCCCTAGGGCCGCGGCCTGCGCCCTGGCCGCCGCCGCGATGGCCCGGGCGCTGGAGATCGACGCCGAAACGATCGCGATCGGCCTCGAACGCGTCGCGCCCGTCGCCGGCCGGCTCGAATCGATCAACGAAGGGCAGGACTTCGATGTCCGGGTCGACGCCGCCGAGACCCCCGAGGCGATCGCCGAGGCGCTCATCGCGGCACGGGCCGTCGCGGCCGGTCGGGTCCACTGCGTCGTCGGCGCGGAGGGAGGCAGCCCCGCCGACCACCGCCGCCGGATCGCCGAGGCCGTCGAAGCCTGTGCGGATCGAATTGTTTTGACGAGCCACAATCCCCGATCCGAGGATCCCGACCAGATCCTCGACCACCTCCTCGCCGGATTCCGCCGGCCGGGGAAGGTTCGTCTCGAGCCCGATCGGCGTCGGGCGATTGAGACCGTGCTCTCCGAGGCCCGGCCCGGCGACGCGGTCCTGATCGTGGGCAAGGGACGGCACACCTACCAGATCCTCGCAGACCGCGCCGTCCCGTTCGACGATGTCGCGATCGCGCGCGACTGGCTCCGCCGCCACGCCCGGCCGATCCGGCCCGTAACCCGATCGGCCTGAACGGGTTGGACTTCGGCATCGGATCGCCGCTGATCCCGTCTTCGATTAAATATTGTAAAAGGGCCTGGTCGATTGGGCCTCGACAGCGAACAAAAGAGAGGCGGCGAGCGTCTTCTTACGATATCCGATCGGTCGAAGTCCCGCGCGGAGCCTTCCGCTTTGGGATGGATCGACCGGGATTCCGGGCTGGGGCTCTCCCGCCGGACGTCCGGCGCCGTAGCGCTGGGGGACCTCGGCCAGGAAGGCCGTGCCACTCGACACGGAACGCGCGAGGACCGCACGATGACGACCGCACAATCCAGGACGCCGACCCGCCGCCCCCTTTTTCCACCCGCCCACGCCCACCCAACGAGCCGGCCGGTCGCCGACCGCGATCCCATCGCCCTGGCGGCCTCACTCCGCGAGCTGGCCGGGCGGGCGCACCGAGCCGTCCGGGCCCTGAACGGTCCCGAGGTCACCGCTGCGCACCGCGAGCTCTCCGCGATCCAGCCGGGGATCGTCGACCTCCGCCATCTGGTCGATTCCCGAACTCAGCCCGACCTGGCCTCGTACCTGGACGCCCTCCGCCGCGAGGTCGAATCGCGGCTGGTCTGAGAGCCTGGGAATGACGCGATAACAGTGGGCCGACGATCTCTCCCCCTCGTGAACGGAACGAGGGGGCTTTCTGGGCAGCGCACGGCCGGCCTGGTGGCGTCCGTTCGTTACTCCGAGGCTTCCTCAACCCTCGCCGATTCGGCCCCCTTCTTGATCGTTTCGATCGCGTTGGCGCAGTCGCGTTTGTCTTTATATCCCTGTCCCGCCGTGGCGATGATCTGGCCGTTACTCGACTTCAGTCGCCACCGGTATTGCTGCTTCGCGTCCGGATAGGTCTCGAACGTGAGCTTCGAGGCGGCGTCCTTTTTGATCCGATCGATGGCGGCCCGGCAGTCGCGTTTGTCTTTATATCCCTGACCAGAAGTGGCGATGATCTGACCATTGCTGGATTTGAGCCGCCAGCGATGTTCCTTGCGAGCGTCTGGATAGATCTCGAATTTGAGTGTCCGGCTCGCCTGGGCCCTGGCCGCCTTCGCCACCTGCGGCGCGGCCGACCCTGTCGGCGGCAGGCCCGCGACCGCGACGATCGCCCCGATCAACGTTCCTGCCAGCATCCGGCCCTGCGAACGCGAGAGTCTCATGATCGTTCTCCGATCGAGAAAAAAAACCCGGAACGGAAGCACACGCAACAAGTCTCTGATGCCGACCGGCCCGGCCTAGGCGTTCGAGGCCCCGTTGGAAGTGGGAGCCTCGGGATAGGCCCGATTGGCTCCATGGGTCGAACCGTTCGCGACGAGGCCCGTCGATTCAACCGACTCCAGCACCGACGGGCCGTGATCGCCTCCAAAGGAACGTCGGAATTTCGCACCGCAAAAACGGCACCTCAAATAGCGATAGGGGGCGGGTTTTCCGTCCTTGAACCGCTCGCTCGTCCATTCCAGTTCCTTCCGCCGACACGACGGGCAGGGATCGTCGATCCATTCGTCGGTGGTAATCATCAGCAGGGCGAGCAAATACACCGACGGATACGCGAGCACCAGCACAATGAAGGCGCCCCCCACGAGGACGAGCGTGGTTTGAAGCCCTCCCGGCGATCGCAGGACCTGCACGAACATCAAAACGATCGTCGCCCCGAGCAGGCCCATCACGGCCAGTCCGATCAGCACGATCGTGACGAGCACGGCCCAGGTCGGCATCTGGGAAATCCAACGTTGTATCCTCTTTTTGAAAGGCATTCCTTCGTCTCACCTGGTCGGGACCGATCTCCGGTCGGACGTCCTAAACAACGACCCGCGCCGGAGTCGCCTGGAGCATCAGCCCGCGGCGAATTCGGTCCGCCGGCGCATCGTCCGCGACCGGAATGCCAGGACGATCCGATTCCTGGGGATCTCGATCGCGATCGAAGACCATCTGGAGCCGGAGATCGTCAGGGGAACCGGCAATGCGGGTGTATTCGGCCACGACCCAATCGATCCACGAACGCTCGTAGTCTCGGATATTCATTGAACGAAAGTTTCCGTGTTCGGGTCGATCAGAGGGAGCCTTGCCGCCCTGTGGTCATGCAGGGCGGGCACGGCCTGCCGAGAGGAGCCGACCGTCGGCGGGGATTCTCCAGGCCCGGTCGTGGTCCATGTGTCGGGTGAGTACCGCCCGGGGTGAAGCGATCCATCGACGGCGATTAGCGTGGTCCCTATTGGTTCTCGGTGGGCGATGCCCACCCTACGGGACGCGCCTCGTCGAGAGCCTGTACGTAAGACGCTGGCCAAAAGAAGCTCAAGTCGGTCAGGCGTTCCAGCCTGACCTTTTCGAGCGGATCAGGCTGGAACGCCTGACCGACTTTCTTGCCGCCGTAATAAGACTTCCGCCACCATCGAGTATAAACCGGGCGATAGGCCCCGCCAATCCGAGGCGCCTCTCCGGCCCGCCGGAGATCCATTCATCGAGGGGCGCAAAGTCTTCTCCCGTCAACCCGCGATTGGGTCGACGACCGCCCCGGCCCAGGCCGCCCGGTCGGGATCCGGCGGCGGGAGGATTGAGACAGCTGTCAGGCGAGAGGAGAATTTCGCCCCGTGCGCTCGGACCAAGCATCGCGAGGAAACTAGATGCCCTCCGGCGTCTCGGG